>NZ_JBHUVA010000009.1:0-39760 GCF_042670805.1 Micromonospora sp. NPDC057141
GCCCGACCCGGCCGGTCAGCAGCCGATCCGGCTGGCGCCCACCGCGACGTCGTCGAACCAGAGGGTGTCGGCACCCTCGCCGTAACTCTCCCAGCCCAACCGCAGGTCGGTGAGCTGCGGACGCCACGTGCGGTTGAGCCACTGCCCGTCGATGTCGTGGGTCGGCGTGCCGTCCACGGTCAGACCGGTGACCGCCGCGCCGTCGACCCAGGTGTTCAGCCGGCCCTGCGCGCCGTCGACCATGAACTCCACGCAGGACCAGCGGTTGGTGGCCAGCGGCATGCTCAGCGCCACCCCGGACGGGCTCTGCTCCGGCAGCGTCGCGTCGTCGGAGGCCCGGTTCCACTGGAGGGCGCCGTTCTGCCCGCCCATCCGCAGGTCCTTACCGCCGTCGGCGGCGTCGGCCATGGCCAGGAACGTGACGTGCGAGGTGGGCAGGGCGGTGGTGTGCCGCACCCAGAACCGGGCGTACCGGACCGCGCCGAGGGTGCTCAGGTCCCGGGTGGCGCGGACGAACACGTGGTTGCAGTAGCCGACCGTGCCGTCGATGCGCAGGGAGCGGCTGCCGCTGTGCGTCGTGGCGGTGTCGATCGCCGCCGCGCCGGTGCCGGAGCAGTCGGGGTGGACCACCGTCCAGTCACCGGACGGCACCGACCCGGTCTGGTTCTCGAACCCGTCGCAGAGCACGGCCGTGCCGCAGCCGGCGGGCGGCGGGGTGGTCGGCGGCGGCGGGGTGGTCGGCGGCGCGGTGGTCGGCGGCGTCGTCGTCGGGGGCGCTGTGGTCGGGGGCGCGGTGGTCGGCGGCGCGGTCGTCGGCGGGGGCGGGGTCGCCCCGTTGCACGGTACGCCGTTGAGCGCGAACCCGGTCGGCCCGGCCGTGTTCGCGCCGGCGGTGCCCTGGACACCGAACTCGGTCGATCCGCCCGCCGGCACCGAGGCGTTCCAGGCGACGTTGCGGGCGGTGACCGCCGCGCCGGACTGGCTGACCTCGGCACTCCAGCCGTTGGTGATCCGCTGGTCGCCGCCCCACGTCCAGGTGACGGTCCAGCCGTTGACGGCGGTGTCGCCGGGGCTGATCCGGATGTTGGCGGTGAACCCGCCGGTCCAGTTGTTGGGCACGTAGTCGATCCGGCAGCCGGCGGCGGCGGTCGCCGGGGCGGTGGGCAGGCCGACGCCGGCCAGGGCGGCGGCCAGGACCGCCCCGGCGGCGACGATCGGGGTGAGACGGGCGCGGGAGATCCTCATCGGGTTCCTTCCGGGGGCATGCCGCCACACGGGCGCGGAAGGCGACCCGACGGCGGCACGGGAGAACTGCGGGAACGCTCGCATGGCGACGCGACCGGCGACGCGACGCGGATGCCCGGCTCCGGGCGGACCATCAGCCGTCGGACCGGTCGGCGATCGACGGCACGGCGGCACCCCACGACCAATCTAGTGATGTTCGCCAATGGATGGCAAGACGGCGAGGCCCGTCGCCCGCCGCCAACCGGGTACGCCACCGATGCCGGTCGGTCGACTCATGGCGCTCCCCGGGGGAGCACGGTAGTTTCGGGTCCCACCTTGGGCAGGGGGGCCTGTGGACGACGCAACAGTCGACCGCCGCCGGATCCGTCGCGGGCGAATCGCCACATCCTTGGCGTTCCTGCTGTTCGGAACAGCGCTGGGAGTATGGACCGCGCGGATTCCGGCGATAAAGGAGAAACTGGGGCTCAACGACGGCCGGTTGAGCTTCGCGCTCCTGGCCTTTGCGGCCGGCTGCATCGTCGGCATGGCGGCGCTCGGCCGGCTCACCGATCGCTTCGGCAGTTCCCGCGTGCTCATCCCCTCGGCGGTCCTCGAAGGGCTGCTGCTCGTCCTCCCTGGATACAGCGAAACCCTGGTGACGCTGTCCGTTTCCCTGTTCTTCTTCGGAGCGACGCACGGCACGTTGAACATCGCGATGAACGCCAATGCGCTTGAAGTGCAGCGGGCCTGGGGAAGGCCCATCATGTCGTCGTTCCACGCCACCTACAGCATCGGCGGCTTTCTCGGGGCCATCGTGGGCAGCTTCTTCGCGAGCAGCCGGGCCAGCGTCGGCATCACCTTCCTCACCGTCGGCGCGGGGGTGCTGGTGCTGGCCGTCTGGGCGGCGCTGTGGGTGCTGCCCGGAGCGAGCCCTCCGGGCGCCCCCGTCGAGTCGACGGCCGCCGGACAGGGACCCGCCCGCCGGCCCCTGCTGCTGGTCTTCTTCGGCGTGCTGGTGCTGTGCACGCTCGTCGGCGAGGGCGCGGCGGCCGACTGGAGCGCCGTCTACCTCAGGGACAACCTGGAGACCAGCCCCGGCTTCGCCGCGTACGGATTCGCCGCGTTCTCGATCATGATGACGGTGGGCCGGCTCTTCGGCGACCGGCTGGTGCGCGCCGTCGGGCCCGTCACCCTGGTGCGGTCCAGCGGGGCGCTGGCTGCGCTCGGCCTCGGCGCCGCCCTACTGGTGAACCATCCGGTCGCCGGTGTCATCGGGTTCGGGTTGCTGGGCGCCGGCCTGTCGTGCATCGCCCCGCAGGTCTACTCCGCCGCCGGGAACCAGGATCCGAACCGTGCCGGGCGGGCCCTGTCGACGGTGGTCAGCATCGGCTACCTGGGATTCCTCTTCGGCCCAATTCTCATCGGCGCCGCGGCGACGGCGGTGGGGCTGCCGGCGGCCCTGTGGATTCCGGTGGTGCTGGCGGTCTTCGTCGCGGCGGGCGCCACCGCCATGCGGGTGCCGAGCCGCTCCGGCGAATCACCGGAATAGACCCCTGCTCGCAGCGGGCCGGCAAAGAGATTCGTCGCATTGACATACGGCTATTGATGCTGAATCATGCACGACCATGGATCATTTCCGAGTGCGTCTACCGAATGCGGCCGGGATCGCCGCGTTCACGGCCGCGACAACCATCCTGGCAATGGGAATTGCATCTCCGGCAACTGCCGCGGAACAGGTGCGAGGAACCGAAGATCCGGACGCCGTCGCCGGCAGTTACCTCGTCGTGTTCGACGACGGGGCCGCCGACGACAATCGCGCGGGAATCGCCGCCCTGACCGGACGACTGGCCGCGAAGTACGACGTCGGGGTGGAACACACCTACGAGCACGCGCTGCACGGTTTCGCCGGCACGATGAGCCGCGCCGCGGCACGCCGCCTGGCGGCCGAGTCCGGCGTGTCGTACGTCGAGCAGAACCGCGCGGTGCGGGCCCTCGACACCCAGCCCAGCCCGCCGTCCTGGGGCCTGGACCGGATCGACCAGCGCGACCTGCCGCTGGACGGCAGCTACTCGTACCCGACGACGGCGTCCACCGTGCAGGCGTACGTGATCGACACCGGCATCCGGACCACGCACACCACCTTCGGCGGCAGGGCCACCTGGGGCACCAACACCACCGGCGACGGCCGCGACTCGGACTGCTCCACCAACGGCCACGGCACCCACGTCGCGGGCACCATCGGCGGCTCCCAGTACGGCGTGGCCAAGGGGGTCTCCCTGGTCGCGGTCAAGGTGCTGAACTGCGGCGGCAGCGGCACCCTGGCCGGCGTCACCGCCGGCGTCGACTGGGTGACCGGTCACCACGCCGCCGGCGTGCCGGCCGTCGCCAACATGAGCCTCGGCGCCAGCGGCGCGCAGGGCGCCCTCGAGGACGCGGTGCGCAACTCGATCGCCGACGGCATCGTCTACTCCATCGCCTCCGGCAACAGCAACATCGACGCGTGCGGCTACAGCCCGGCCCGGGTCGCCGAGGCGATCACCGTGAACGCCAGCACCACGGCGGACGCCCGCGCGTCGTTCTCGAACTGGGGCACCTGCACCGACATCTTCGCCCCCGGCGACGGCATCGTCTCCGCGTCCAACGCGAGCGACACCGCCACCGCCACACTCAGCGGCACCTCGATGGCCGCCCCGCACGTCGCGGGGGCCGCCGCGCTGGTCCTCGCCGGGAACCCCGGCCTGACCCCGCCCCAGGTGGCCAGCGCCCTCTTCGACGCCTCGACCCCCGGCAAGATCACCAACCCGGGCACGGGCTCGCCGAACCGCCTGCTGTACACCGGCTCGGCGCCGCCCTCCCCCGGCACCGCCACGCTCACCCGGTACTACGGGGCCGGGGACCACGTCAGCGCCACCACCCATCCCGGCGGCAGCTACCTGGCCGAGGGCAGCCTCGGCAAGGTGCACACCAGCCAGGTCGCCGGCACGCACCCCCTCTACCAGTGCCGGGTGGGCAGCGACAGGTTCACCTCCCTGTCCGCCACCTGCGAGGGACAGACCTTCCTCGGGTTGATCGGCTACGCCTACGGCTCGCCGCCGGCCGCACCCCACCAGCGCATCTACCGGTGCATCGTGCGCAGCAACGGCGAGCACTTCGACTCGCCGGACGCGAACTGCGAAGGACAGATCGCCGAGGGGCCGCACGGATACCTGCTCCTCTAGCCGCCCTCCCGCGGCTCGCCCAGCCGCCCGCCCCGCCGACCGACGGGCGGGGCGCGACCCGGTCCCGTGGCCGCGCCCCGCCCGTCCCACCTACCCCGCACCGCGTCGGGAGGACGCATGAGACGCCTGCTCGCCATTCTGACCGCACTTATCGTGCTGCCGTTCACCCCGATCCTGCCCACCGCGTACGCCCACGCCGACGGCTGGTCCGGACCACAGTCGACGATCGTCAACCGCAACGGCCGCAAAGTGATCCAACTGTGCGACCAGGGCGGCGGCTGCCGGACGACCACACCGTTCTTCATGGCGCTGAACACGCAGAGCGCGCCGATCGGGCAGAACAACTGGTCGTACTTCAACTACCAGGCCCAGCTGGCCGCGGCGAACACGGCCGCGGCGGAGATGAACGTCGCGCCCATGCTCCAGGTGCACCTGAACAACACCAGTGACGCGTTCATCGACCAGTTGGCCGGCAGGCTCAACCAGCTCAACCCCCGGCCGTACCTGATGGTCCGCATGTATCTGCAGGACGCGCCACCCGGCGCCGAGCCCATGCGGATGAAGGACCTCCAGGGCAACGTACGCGACGACACGAACGGCGCGGGCCACCCGTGGACGTTCAGCGAGGCGTGGCTGGCCTACCAGGAACAGCAGATCAGCCGGGTGCTGACCCGGATGGACTCCCAGTACCCTGGCCGGGTCATGGCGGTGCTGATCGCCTACGAGAACGGCGGCGAGTGGTTCTACCGGCCGTACGGCTACAACGACACCACCAACAAGATGCTGGACTGGGGCACCCCGGACCTGTGCGCCACCGGCGCGGACGGCGTGCAGGTCTGCCAGCTCTACCCCTGGACCAACGACGCCGGCACCCAGCCCGGCCCGCGCGGACGGCACTCGTTCTACCTGGACGACTACTCCGGCAGCGCCGAGGCCGGCTTCTGCGCGTGGAGCGCCCTGCCGGCGAGCCTGGTCCCGGGCTGCCGGTCGGCCACCCCCACCGAACGCAACAACGCCGTGCCCGGCCAGTCCCCGCCGACCTCGGGGGCGTCGCGCGGCACCGTGCTGGACCCGGCCGACATCAACTCGCTGCGGGCCGCCAAATACAACCAGTACATGTCGTCGCGCAACGTCGCGGCCATCACCCGCCTGCTGGCCAAGGCCAAGCAGGTGACCGGCAACCGCATCCTCACCTCCGTCTTCTACGGCTACCTCTACGGCCTGCGCACCGAGCTGGGAATCAGCGGGAGCAACGACCTGGCGACCCTGGTCGACAGCCCGTACGTGGACATCATCGGCGTGCCCTACTCGTACGGCACCAGCCGGAGCCTGGGCAACGGCTTCGTCCAGCAGGGACCGCCGGACACCATGCGGCTGGCCAACAAGCTGTGGCTGGACGAGGACGACACGCGCACCCTGCTGGCCTGCGCGCCGACGAACTGCCAGCCCATCCCGTTCCAGACCGCCACGAACCTGTGGGACAGCATCCGCCTGCTGCGCCGCAACCTGATGACCGCCGCGATCGGCGGCCGGGCCATCCACTTCCTGGACCTCCAGGGCGTCGGCTGGTTCGGCGACCCGGCGCGCACCGGCGACTCGGAGACCCTGTGGGCGAACCTCCAGTCGGTGTTCCGGGCCGCCGACAAGATCCAGCACGGCGGGGCGAACGCCTACCAGCCGCAGGTCGCGGTATTCGTCGACGACGTGTCGGCCAACTACCAGCCCGCCCTGACCCCCGCCGGGGAGAACTCGTACGCCTTCGCCAGCGACCAGCTCTCCAACCTGGTGGACGACCTGACCCGGCTGGGCACCCCCGTGCGGCACTACCTGCTCAGCGACCTGACCAAGGGCAACCTCGACCTGAGCGCGATCAAACTCGCCGTCCTGCCCAACGCCTACGCGGTCTCCCCGACGGTGCGCGCGGCGATCGACACCAAACTGAAGACGCCCGGCCGCACCGTGCTGTCGCTGTACGCCGCCGGGTACGTGCAGGGCGACCAGGCCGCCTCCACCGCCTCGATGGCCGCGCTCACCGGCATCACGGTCGCCAAGGGCACCGGCACGCCCGCACTGGGGCAGAACTACTCGTTCGTCGGGCAGAGCGGCGGGCCGGCGTACCCGCTGACGCCGTGGTTCACCGTGACCGACGCGGGCGCGACGACGCTGGGCACGTACCAGGCGGGCGGGGTCTCGCTGGCCCGCAAGTCGATCCCCGTCGCGGGCAGCAGCTGGACGTCGGTGTACGCCGCCGCGCCCAAGCTCCCCCTGGCCGCGCTGCGCAGGATCAGCGAGGACGCGGGGGTGCACCACTTCGCGCCGGCCGGCGACATCGTGGAGGCCACCGGCAACATGCTGATGGTGCACGCCGGCACCACCGGCACGAAGACCGTGCGGCTGCCGCAGAGCATGCCGCGCGTCTACGAGACCGCCCTGTACCCCAGCGACGTCGAGCTGTGCCGCAACTGCACGCAGCTGGCGAACCTGCCCTTCAACGCGGGCGACACGAGGGTGTTCCGCTGGACGTCGCCGCCGCGCGGCAACTTCGAGCTGCTCACCGGCTCCACGGTGGAGGGTTGGGCGGTCGACACGGACCAGCCGGGGACCTCCTCGGCGGTGGCCGTCTACCGGGGCGGGCCGGCGGGCGTGGGCACGCACCTGGGCGACTTCCCGACCGCGACCAACCGGCCCGACGTGAACGCGTACCTCGGCATCACCGGCGTGCACGGCTTCCGGTTCACGCTGTCCGGGTGCACGCCGGGCACCCAGATCCACGTCTACGCCCTCGACCCGGAGGGCGGTGCCGGCGACGGCAGCACGTACCTGGGGGTGCGCCCCTGCACGTGAGGCGTCGGCGACGCCGGGTGGGCGTGACGGCGTGACAGGCGGGCCACCGGGCCGGCGACGATGCCGGTCCGGCGGCCCTCCGACCCGTTTCACAGGCTCCAGCCGCCGACCCCACCACTGCCGGTGCCGCTGCCGTCACGTAGTTGGTCGACGTGGTCCCGTCAGCCCAGACCGTTGCTGAAGTCCGCGATGGTGGCGGCGAGTGTCCGGTCGACGAACTCACAGACCTCCTGCCAGCGGCCAGCGGCGGAATCGGTGTAGATGAGGGTGACGCTGTCATCGGGGCCGGGGTTCAGCAGGGGCACCCGCCTGGCCGACTCACCCACCGTGTGGTTCTCCACCAGTTCGGCGAAGGCCGTGACGGCCAGGACGCCGGTCTCGCCGCGCCCAACCTTCTGCACGGCGACGACGTGCCGCATGGTCTGCCCGAGAACGGTCAGCCGTAGCTGCGCCCACCAACTGCCCTCGCGGAGGTTGGTGTAGAAGTCGACGGCATTCGCCGTTCGGATCAGCTGCGCCCTCCAGTAGACGGCTTTTTCCTGCGGGGGTGCCGCGTACGTCACCAACGCGTCCGCATCCGGGTCCACTGAGCGGAAGGCATCGAGGAACTGACCGCGAACACCGCTCAGGTAGTCGACCAGGCGGGCGTGCAACTCGTCGGCGAGCACCGCGACCTGACGGCCCTGGACGTCGTTGCGGCTCCCTACCAGCGACCGCAGGCGCTCCGCATAGGCGCGGGCGACGTCGACTGCTCCCGCCCCGGCGGTGGCGACCTCCATCGTGCCGGTGAGCGCCGAGGTCAACGCGTTCCGTTCCAGCCGCGCGAAGAAGCGCACGAGCGGCCGGATGTCGCCCTCGTTGGCGCAGTCCAGGGCACCGATGTAGTCGCCGCGCTGACGCCGGTCCACCACCAGAGGCGCGTAGTGGGCCTGGAGGAGCACCAGCAGGCTCAACGCCCGCGCCACCCGTCCATTGCCGTCGGCGAACGGATGGATGCGGATGAACCGGTGGTGCAGCCACGCCGCCAGGACGATCGGATGCACCGCCCCCGACATCTTTTCGTACCCGGCCAGAAGAAGTTCCATCTCGGCCTGCACATGCTCGGGAGGCGCGAAGTGGATCCTGACGCCGTCCTCCCGGATGACGGAATTGGGTTGCCGCTTCCACTCGCCGTGCGGCAGCGCGACCCGCGCCCTCCGGCCGAACTGGTCCTGCGCGTCGTAGGTCACCTGATGGCGCGTCACCAGGTCATGTAGCTCACGGATGAAATGCAGCGACAACGGAGAACCACCGCGCGCGGCGTCCGCGAGATACTCCAGCGCCGTGTACTGGTCCTGAATCACTGCCAGGGTGTCCTCGGACAGTTCGCCCTCGCCCGCGGCCACGTCCAGGGTGAGCCCCTCGGCCACGAGCGCCTCGGTCACCCCCCAGTCGAGGTCGTAGAGCCGCTCGATGATCCCCGTCTCGATCGCGTGCCGGCGCAGGCTGCGCTTACGCGCGGCCTCGACCTCCTCCGCGGTGGCCCGCCGGAGGTTCTCCGCCCAGACCACACGAAGGCTGTCGGTCGCCGAGAGCAGCTCGGCGACGTCCCCGTTCAGCTCGGGCAGCGGTTCGACGCTGCGCCACGGAAGATCAGTTGCCACGGGCTGAAGCCTAGTGGCCACATCCGCGCAACCCGCCCCCGACAGGCGGACGCCCCTCAGGGCTCGCGCATCCAGGTCTGCGGGTCGGTGACGAAGACGCCCTTGCCCTGGTGACGACGGATCACCCGCAGAGCTTCAAGCCGGACGTAGGCCAGCTGCACCGTCCCGTAGCTGACTGCGTAGTTCGCACGGGTCTCGGCGACCGACGGCAGGCGGTCGCCAGGCTTCAGCTTCCCCGATCTGACGTCAGCGATGACGTCTTCGGCGATGCGGAGGTATTCGGCTGATTCGGGCATGTCGCTCCTCGCGTGGCACCCCGAATTCGATCACACCTCGAATGCCCGAACAACGTGCTTTGACTTTCCTATGTTCCCTAGTTATGTTGGTCCCGGAGTCGTTCCTCGCGTGGCAACGAGGTCGGCTCATCCCCCGGTCGGGGCGGGTCTGCCCTGCCCGCCCCGACCCACCGCATGCACGCTCCACGCTCCCGTCTGCCCCGGAAAGGACCGACGTGGCCCACGTGTATCGAGGCGGCCACCTCTACGGCACGGGCCGGCCCGACCGGCTGACCCCGCACGAGGTGCGCACCCGGGCGTTCGACCCGCGTCGGCGCGGCGTCGACGCCGATCAGGTACGCCAGTTCCAGACCAGGCTGGCCGACGAGCTGACCGAGGTGCACGAGGAGGTGCGGCTGCTGGTCCAGGAGAACGACCGGCTGAAGCGGGCGCTGCGCGACTGGCAGATCATGCACGCCCGGGAGTGCGTCCCGCCGGACGACGTTCCGCCCAACCGGGGGCGCTGGTAGCGGTGCGCCCGACCCCCGGTGACCTGCTGATCGTCGACGGCCGGGCCTCGGTGCAGTTCGCCGGGGACCGGGCCGTCACCTTCCGCGTCGTGTCGGTGCCCGACCTGCCGACATACCACGGCTGGATCTGGCTCGCCGGCTATGTGATCGACCGGCGCGGCCTGGCCACCGCCAAGCGCGAGATCTACGTCCAGGTCGCCGCGCTTCGCCCTGCGGTTCCCGCGAGAGTCGGTGTCCCGCGTCCCTCGTCGGCAAAGCCGTCGCAGCGGTCAGCGCCGTAAGCCCTTCGGGGGTTGGCCATGTTTCCGTACGGCTGGGGGCGAGGGGCGCGTGGCAAGAGAAAACCATTGGGCTGCCCGACGCACCTCAGGCACGATCGGCGCGTGGACACCTATCTGGACACCGAGCGGCTGGCCCTGCGCCGCTTCACCGCCGACGACGCGGACCTGCTGATCGAGCTGGACAGCGACCCGCAGGTGATGCGCTACCTGAGCGGCGGCGAGCCGACCCCGCCGGAGATCGTCCGCGAGCGCTACCTGCCGAACATCCTCGCCGGCTACCAGAAGTGGAACGGCAACCTCGGGCTGTTCGCCGCGCACGAGAAGGCCGGCGGCGCGTTCGTCGGCTGGTTCATCCTGCGTCCCGAGCCGCAGGGTCCGCTGGACGAGGTCGAACTCGGCTACCGTCTGCGGCGGGCGGCCTGGGGCAACGGCTATGCCACCGAGGGTTCGCGGGCCCTGTTGGGCAAGGCGTTCACGGATCTCGGTGTGCGCAAGGTCTGGGCTGAGACGATGACCGTCAACCGCGCGTCGCGCAACATCATGGAAAAACTCGACATGACACGCACGGGGACCATCCCCGTCCCCTCCGACATGCAGATGATCGAGGGCTCCGAGCATGGAGGCGTACGGTACGAGATCACCAAGGAGCAGTGGGAGCGACGGTAGCCACGGCACGAACGCAGGACCGGCTCAGCCCTGCGTGGTGCACGCCCGCCGCGTGGGGGGCGGGGTGCCGTACAGCTCGTTCTCCGCCGGGTCGATCGGGTGCCGGTCGATCTCCCTCGGCACGTCCGACGGCGAGTCGAACGCCTTGCGGATGTTGGGCACGCAGAGCAGCGTGAGCCGCTTGCCGACCGCGATGCCGTTGGCGTCGAACCGGATCAGCCCGGTCACCCCCTGGTACGCCGGGTCGGCGACGGTGCGGATGGCGAGATACACCGCCGTGGGGGTGACCTCCCGAGGGTTCCACTCCCGGCCGGCGGGGGCGGCGAGACTGCCGGCGATCTTCCGCACCGCCCGCAGGTGCAGCCGGGTGGCGTCGTAGGCCAGGCCTACCCGTTCCCCGGCGTGCGAGTCGGACCGGCACAGCGACAGCACCGTCTGCACGTCGGCGAGGAAGAGCTTGCGCTCGATGTCGGTCGCGGTCACGAGCCGGGCGCAGTAGGCGAGTTCGCCCTTGACCACGTACGCCAGGGGCAGGTTGTCCGGCGCGGGCCGGCGGGCGGCGCTGTTCGCCAGGTACCGGTTGACCGAGTCGTCGCCGATCAGCAGCGGCACCCGGCCGCTGCACTCCTCCGCCAGCCGGCCGGCGAACGCGCCGAACTCGGTGTAACGCCCGCCGAAGAAGACGACGCCGTCGCCGAAACGGTCGGCGCAGACCGGCGTGAGGTCGACCCCCGGCCGCCAGTACGTCTCCTGGTAGGCGTCACCGCCGAACCGGGTCCGCAGCCCGTCGCGCAGCGTGTTGACGTACAGGTCGTTCGCGCCGCCCTCCGGGCCGGCGTTGCCGTACGTGTAGAAGTTGAAGATCCTCTTCTTCTTCAGCACCTTGGTGACGTGGTCGCGCACGAGGGTGGCCTCGTCGAGGTTGGGCGCGGAGATCTGGAGGTAGCGGCTGGAGGCGTCGGCGATACGGTCGGCCGACAGCGTCGGCGCGAGGACGGGCAGGTTGAGATCGCCCAGCGCCTTGATCGCGTCCTGCACCGCCTTGCGGCTCTCCACCAGCCCGACCACGCCGAGCACCGTCGGCTCGTCGTGGGCGAGGTCCGCCAGCATCCGCACCACGTCGCCGGCGTACCGCATCTCCTGGCCCGCGTTGGCGACCACGATCCGCAGGTACGGGTTGGCCCGGTCGTCGTTGGCCTCCAGGTACGCGCGGCGCTGTGCCGCCGCCATGCCCTGCAACTCCTCCCGCTCCCCGGCGAAGGTCTCCTCCCCGGGCAGCGCGTCGGGCTTGGTCAGCGAGCCGAAGTAGACCAGCGTGACCCGGGGCCGGTCCCGCCGGATGGCCCACGCCGCCTCCACCTCCCGGTTCTGGTCGAAGATCTGCCGCTGCACGGCGAGCAGCGACTCGTCGCGGCTGAACAGCTGCCGCCCGTGGTCGCTGTAGCCGACGCACTGGCCGTCGCGGACCGCCGTGCGCACCAGCCCACCGGCGGCCGACGGCGGCCACTCGCAGTCCGCCCGCCACCGCTGCGCCTGCCCGGGGATCTGCCACACGCCGAAGGTGGTCAGCACGACCGCGACCAGCGCGACCAGTGCGACCGGCCGGGCCAGCCACGGCGAGCGGGGCGGCACGATCCGGGACAGCCGGTTACGGAAGGGGGTGATATCTGCCGGCGGAATCTCCACCTGGAGATACCAGGCGTTGTCCTCCCGCGCCCGCCGGGCCCGGGGCAGGCCGCTGCGCCACGCCCGGTACGCCCCCTCCACCCCGTCCAGCGGCACGAGTTGGCCGGCGACGGCCGGGTCCGTCGGCGCCAACCCGTCCGGCGGCACCTCGTGGCCGTTCGTGACGACCAGCAGGGGATCGGAGCGGCCCGTCTCGTCGCGGACCGCGTTGATCAACTTGATCAGGGTGTACCCGCCGTTGCCCGGCGCG
Organism: Micromonospora sp. NPDC057141; assembly: GCF_042670805.1. Classification (NCBI taxonomy): domain Bacteria; kingdom Bacillati; phylum Actinomycetota; class Actinomycetes; order Micromonosporales; family Micromonosporaceae; genus Micromonospora; species Micromonospora sp. NPDC057141. Next base: position 12,618 of record NZ_JBHUVA010000009.1, read on the forward strand.
AGGCCGTCGAGCAGGATCACCGGGCAGGCGGTGCGCCGCCAGGGCTTGAGCCGCCACGGCCGGCGGCGATATTCCACGCGCAGGTCCTGCAGGAACGCGTGCACCAGCAGCAGGTCGATCTGCTCCTGGTCCTCCGTCTCCCGGGACGGGACGGTGAGCCGGCTGGCGAAGGCGACGAAGTCGCCGGCCGCGAGTTCGGGAGCGAGATACTGCTGGCGCATGAACCAGCGGAACCGCCGGCCCGCCCCGAACAGCCAGCCGGTGGTCAGCAGCCGGAACATCAGGCCGGGCAGGACCCGCAGGGTCAGCCACAGCAGCAGACCGAGCCATCCACCCAGGTCCGGCGGCGGCTGCCGCCCGTCCGAGGCCGCCCGCTGCGAGATCCGTTTCGCGCAGTTGCCGGGTCAGCTCCCGGCGGCGCCGGTTCGTCGGCACGCCGGACAGGTCCACCTGCATGAGCCCGTCGGCCAGCGCATAGTGGCGGAACGCCAGCCGGTCCGCGCCGCCGAAGTTCCCGGCCGCCAGCCCCGTGTACGCCTCGTGCAGCAGCGTGCGCACGTCCCGGCCGGTGGCGTCGAGGCGGACGTGCGGCACCCGCCGCTCGTCTCCGGCGAGCACGTGCGCCATCAAGGCCAACGGTGACGCCGCCCGGGGCCGGGAGACCAGGCACAGCAGCGGCAACCGCCAGCCGCCGCGCCCGGGTCGCAGCACCATCGACTCGACCAGTTCCACCAGCCGGTGGAATTCGGCGTACGCCCGCCGCCCCTGCTCGGGAACCCTCCCGTCGACCATGTTCCCCCGTCCCGAACGCGCCGAAGAATCCGCGAAATCGTCGGTCCCGCCGCCTCGCCGGAGAGGAACACCCCGTCGTGCCGCACAACGAACAGTGAAACCGGTCGCTCGATGGTAGGCGTGGATCGAGGTGCCCGCCAGGACGGCAGGACACGACGGCGAAACTGTCAACTTTCCGATCCCACCCCGCGACCGCCCCCTCGCCCCCACCCACTCCACCCCTGTTGATCAAGAGGTTTGCGTCAAAGTCGAGATCAAACTTGACGCTATTCTCTTGATCACCGAGGAGAACGCGGGAGGCGCGGACGGGAAGGTAGGGAGAGAGGGAGGGCTGGAGGGCTGGAGGGGGTCAGGCGGCGAGGGTGGCGTAGCGGCCGGCGCGGTCGAGCAGGGTGGCGTGCGTGCCGGACTCGACGATGCGGCCGTGGTCGAGCACGGCGATCTGGTCGGCCTCGCGCACGGTGGACAGCCGGTGGGCGATCGTGATCGTGGTGCGTCCCCGGGCCAGTTCGTCGAACGCCCGCTGGACCGCGCGCTCCGTCTCGGTGTCCAGCGCGCTGGTGGCCTCGTCGAGGACGAGCACCCGGGGGTCGCGCAGCAGGGTGCGGGCGATGGCGAGGCGCTGCTTCTCGCCGCCGGAGAAGCGGTGCCCCCGCGAGCCGACCATGGTGTCGTAGCCGTCGGGGAGGGCCGCGACGAGATCGTGGATCTGGGCGGCGCGGGCCGCGTCGACGATCTCGGCGTCGGTGGCGTCCGGTCGGGCGTACCGCAGGTTCTCGCGCACGGTGGTGTGCAGCAGGTAGGTTTCCTGGCTGACCACGCCCACGACGGCGGCCAGGTCCGTCAGCCGCAGGTCGCGCAGGTCGACGCCGTCGATGGTGACCCGGCCGGCGGTGGGGTCGTGCAGGCGGCTGACCAGGGCGGCGAGGGTGCTCTTGCCGGAGCCGGTGTGCCCGACGACGGCCAGGCCGGTGCCGGCCGGCACGTCGAGGGTGAGCCCGGCCAGGGCGGCGGTGTCGCTGCCCGGGTAGGTGAAGGTGACGCCCTCGATCCGGACGTGGCCGCGCACCCGGCGCGGATCGATCTCGACCGGGTGCGCGGGGTCGTCGACCTCCACGGGCAGGTCGAGATACTCGAAGATCCGGGCGAACAGCGCCATCGACGCGGCGACCGAGACGCCCACGTCGAGCAGGCCCATCAGCGGCCGGAACAGCCCGCCCTGGAGGGCGGTGAACGCGACCAGCGTGCCGATGCTGAGCGTGCCGGCGGCCCCGGGCAGGCCCGCGCCGAGGTAGATGAACGCGGGGATGGCGGCGAAGATGACGCTCATCGAGGCCATCCGCCAGCGACCGGCCAGGTCGGAGCGCAGCTCCAGATCGACCAGGCGGGCCGAGGAGGCGGCGAACCGGTCGACGAGCGCGCCGCCCGCGCCGAGGGTCTTGCTCAGCTGCACGCCGCTGATCGACAGCCCCTCCTCGATGGTGACGTTGAGGTCGGCCAGCTCCCGCTGCCGCTGGGCGGTGATCTCCCGCCGCATCCGGGCGACCCGGCGGGTGAGCCAGATCGACGGCGGCAGCACGACCAGGGAGATCAGCGACAGCCGCCAGGACAGCGCCACCATGGCCACGGCGGTGGCGACGACGGTGGTGAGGTTCGACGCGATCGAGGTGGCGGTGGAGGTGACCACCGTCTGCATGCCGCCGATGTCGTTGGTGATGCGCGACTGCACCTCGCCGGTGCGGGTGCGGGTGAAGAACCCGATCGACTGGCGGTGCAGGTGGGTAAAGACATCGGTGCGCAGCCGGTGCATGACCTGCTGGCCGACGCGGGTGGACAGCCAGGTCTGGACCACGCCGAGGGCCGCGGTCACGACGGCGACGGCGACCATGCCGAGGACCAGCCGGGACAGCAGGGACAGGTCGCGCTCGGGCAGGGCCCGGTCGATCACGGTACGCAGCAGGAACGGCGAGGCCATGGCGACGATGGAGGAGAGCACGATGATCACGGTGACCGTGGCGAGCTGCCAGCGGTACGGGGCGAAGAGCCGGCCGACCCGGCGCAGCGACACCTGCCGGGCCTGGGTCTTCTCGGCGGGGCTGACGGTGCGGGGGCCGCCCCGGCCCTCGCGGTGGGTGGCGGGTGTGTCCAAGGGATGCCCTTCCGGTCGGGGACGATAATGCTGAGGTTACCTCATCATGAGGGACCAACAGTAGTTGCTGCTACCGTATTCCGGTGAGCGCCGACACTCCGGTGAGCCCCGACAATCCGGCGGGCGCCGACGAGGAGAGCCTGGCCGAGAGCTTCTGGGCCGTCACCCGGCGGCTGCGCCACCTCTCCCGACAGACCCTCGAACCCTGGGAGATCAACCCCGGGCACGCGCGGGCGCTGGGCGTACTCACCCGCCACGGCGCCCTGCGGCTCAGCGCGCTCGCCGAGCACCTGCGCATCGCGCCGCGCTCCGCCACCGAGGTGGTCGACGGCCTCCAGGAGCGCGGGCTGGTCGCCCGTCGCCCCGACCCGGCCGACCGGCGGGCCGTCCTGGTCACCCTCACCGACGAGGGGGTACGCGTCGGCGCGGCGATCCGCGCCGCCCGGCACACCGAGGCCGAGCGCCTCTTCGGCGGGCTCGACCCCGCCGACCGGGCCCACCTGGCCCGCATCCTGCGGACCCTGCGCGACTGACCAGCCGCCGCCCGGCCGCATCGGCCCGCAGGAGGCCGCCGCCGACATCAGCCGCCACGCCCGCACGAGCCAGCACGGGGTGGCGTCCGCGACGGGCCTGGCTGGCCGCCGGCATCAGCCCACCCGGCGGCTGGCGAAGACAACGACGGGGCTCGGCGCGAGGCGGCGAGGTGGTCGTACAACCGGAGGATCTGGGCCCAGTCGGTGCCGGCGGCGCTTTGGGCAACCTCGGCGAGGTGCACGCGAGGGCTGGCGCGTCGCCGGGCACGGCGGCGATCCCGACGGATTAGCGGTTTCGGATCGGCTTATATAAGGCGCATCTGATATAAAGGTGGGGTGCATGCCTTCGACGTGCTGGGCGAGCCCGTACGCAGGCGGATCCTCGAACTGCTCGCCGAGGGCGAGCGGAGCGCCGGATCCGTCTGTGAGGTGATCCGGGCGGAGTTCGGCATCTCCCAGCCGGCCGTGTCCCAGCACCTGCGGGTGCTGCGCGACAGCGGCTTCGCCACGGTGCGCCCGCAGGGGGCCCGCCGGCTGTACGCGGTCAACCCGGAGCCGCTACGCGAGGTCGACGACTGGCTCGGCCACTTCCGCCGGTTCTGGACCCCACCTCTGCACGCGCTGTCCACCGAGCTGGCGCGGGGCCGCCGGGAACGCCGGCTGGCCGCCGAGGCCAAGAAACCCGCCGAAGCCAAGGTGGCCGCCGAAGCCACCGAAGCCGAAGAAACCGCCGAAGCCGCCGAGGAAACCGCCGAACCCGAGAAGAGGAGATCACGATGATCGACGCCACACACCAGATCAGCGGCGTGGAGCGCCGGGTGGGCAGCCGCGTGCTGCCGGCCGGGCAGGCCCGGGTGCTGACGATCAGCCAGACGTACGACGCGCCGGTCGAGGACGTCTGGGACGCCTGCACCAACGCCGAGCGCATCCCGCGCTGGTTCCTGCCGATAAGCGGCGAGCTGCGGCTGCACGGCCGGTACCAGTTCGAGGGCAACGCGGGCGGCGAGGTGCAGCGCTGCGACCCACCGGAGAGCTTCGCCGCCACCTGGGAGATGGGTGACCAGGTGAGCTGGATCGAGGTGCGGCTGTCCCCGGAGTCCGGCGACCGGACCCGGTTCACGCTGGAGCACATCGCGCACGTCGACGACGTGATCTGGGCCCAGTTCGGGCCCGGCGCGGTCGGGGTCGGCTGGGACATGGGGCTGGTCGGGCTGGCCACCTACCTGCACGCCGGAGACGGCGGCGACGACAACCCGGCCGCGCGGGGCGCCGAGTGGGCGGCGTCGGCCGAGGGCCGGGAGTTCCTGGCGGCGGTCAGCCGGCTCTGGGGCGAGGCGAGCGCGGCCGCCGGCACCGATCCGGCCGAGGCCGCCGCGGCGGCGCAGCGGACCACGGAGGCGTACACGGGGGCCCCGGCCTGACCCCCGAGGGCACTCGGCCGGATCGATGCCGGTCACGGTGGAAATCGGCGGCGCGGGGTCGGGGCGCCAGGCAGACTGTCGGCCATGTCGCCCCGCTCCGTCGCCGATCTGGTCGCCCTGCGCGACGCCGGCGCCCGCGTACGCTATCTGCACTTCTGGGGGCACCGGCCCCGGCCGGACGGCGCGGTCGGGACCGGCTGCCTCAGCCAGTGGTGGCCCGCGCCGTTCCCGGTGGACGGCCGGGTCTTCGACACCGCCGAGCACTGGATGATGTGGCGCAAGGCCGCCCTGTTCGGCGACCACGACACGGCGGAGCGGGTCCTCACCGCCGGGCACCCGCAGCGGGCCAAGGCCCTCGGGCGCACGGTGCAGGGTTTCGACGAGGCCACCTGGGCGGCCCACCGGTACGACATCGTCGTGGCCGGCAACGTCGCGAAGTTCGCCGCGCACGACGACCTGCGCGCGTTCCTGCTCGGCACCGGCGAGCGGGTGCTGGTCGAGGCGAGCCCCGTGGACCGGGTGTGGGGCATCGGCCTGGCCGCCGGCGACCCCGACGCGCAGGACCCGGCCCGCTGGCGCGGCGACAACCTGCTCGGCTTCGCCCTGATGGACGCCCGCGCAGCCCTGCGCCCCTGACCGCCCACCGGCCCCTGACTCACCCCGTCCCACCCCGCCCGGCCACCCCGGCCGGGCGCGCGGCCGACGCGGTAACCTGCCCGGCGTGACCGGCGCACCGTACTCCCACTGTTCCTACTGCGGCGCGGGCTACCCGGCGGCGGCCGACTGGCCCCGGGTGTGCACGGCCTGCGGCCAGACCGTGTGGCGCAACCCGACGCCCGTGGCGGTCGCGGTGCTGCCGGTACGCACCGACGCCGGCGTCGGCGTGGTCGTGGTCCGCCGGGACATCGAGCCCGCGCGCGGGCTGCTCGCCCTGCCCGGCGGCTTCATCGAGTACGGCGAGGCGTGGCAGGAGGCTCTGGTGCGGGAGCTGCGGGAGGAGACGGGGCTGGTGGCGTCCGCCGACGGCGCGGAGCTGTTCGCGGTGCACGGGGCGCCGGCCGGCGGCACCATGATGGTCTTCGGGACGCTGCCGGAGCGGACGGCCGGGGAGCTGCCTCCGTCGGCGCCGACGGAGGAGGCCACCGAGTGGTTGGTGGTCACCGAGCCGGTGGAGCTGGCGTTCTCCACCCACACCCGGGTGCTCGCCGACTTCCTCGACGCCCACCGGGCGGGGTGAGCGTGACCGCCGCCCACCGGGCGGACTGACCGGGCCAGTGGTGGCTCGGTGGCCATGATCAGTCCAGTGACGCCGCTCCGCCCCGGGGCGATGCGGCGCCCTCGGTGTCGGCGAGGTAACCGCTGGCCTGGAGGCGGAACAGCTCCCGGTAGAGCCCGTCGGCGGCGATCAGCTCGTCGTGGGTGCCCTGCTGCACGAGTCGGCCACGCTCCATCACGAAGACCTGGTCGGCGTGCCGGACGTTGGCCAGCCGGTGGGTGATCAGCACGACCGCCCGGTCCGGACGCCGCCGCAGGTGCTGGAAGAGGGAGTGCTCCGCGCGGGCGTCGAGCGCCGCCGACGGCTCGTCGCAGATCAGCAGCGGGGCGTCCCGGTAGAGGCCACGGGCGGCGACGAGGCGCTGCCACTGGCCGCCGGAGAGGTCGTGGCCGTCCTTGAACTCGCGGTCGAGCAGGGTGTCGTACCCGAACGGCAGGCCGACGATCATGTCGTGCGCGGCGGCGGCCCGCGCGGCGTCCTCCACACCGGGCCCCCGCTGCCCGGCTGCCCGGTCGTGCCGGCCGACGCGGATGTTCTGCCCGGCGGTGAACGGGAACTTCCACCAGTCCTGGGTGAGCACGGCGACCTGCGCGCCGGTCTGCCGTGGGTCGAGCTCGGCCGTGTCGACCCCGTCCCAACGGATCGTCCCGCCGGTGGGTCGGTACAGACCGGCGATCAGCTTTGCCAGGGTGGTCTTGCCGGAGCCGTTCTCGCCGACGAGGGCGACCACCTGCCCCCGACGGACCGCCAGGCTGACCTCGTCCACGGCCGAACGGTCGGTGTCCGGGTACCGAAGGCTCACCCGGTCCAGCTCGATGACGTCGAAGCCGTCGGTCGGCCGGTCGCCCCCGGCGGCGGTCCGGCTGACCGCGCGGTCCAGGAAGTCCCGGTAGTCCTGGTAGTAGAGGGCGTCCTCGTAGAGCGAGTTGGTGGCGAACACCGCGACGCCGAGGCTGGACCGGGCGGACTGCAGGGCGATCAGCGCCGTCGCGGCGGCGGCGAGCGCCACCATGCCGGTCAGCAGCAGGCCGGCGAGGACCGCGTACACGCCGAAGGTGGCCAGGCCCGCCGTGGCCGTGCCGAGCACCCTGGTCCGGGTCTGCGCGCGGACCAGGCGCAGGTGGGCCCGCGTCTCGGTGGCCATCATCCGGCGGTACTCGCCGAGCAGGAAATCGCGCATCTGGTACGCCCGGATCTCCGCTGCGGTGTGCCGGTTGGCCATCAGGTTGGCCAGCATCCACATCCGGCGGCGCCGGTTGATCCGGGCCAGCATCTCCAGGTACTGCCGGCGGGCCATCTTCACGGTGGTCGCGGCCTCGGGCACCGCCGCCAGCAGCAGGCAGGGCAGCAGCAGCGGCTGGATCACGGTGACCGCCGCAGCGGTGGCGAGCACCCCGACCACGCCGGTGATCAGGTTGACGGTGTGGTCGACGATCCACGCCGCCTCGGTCACCCCGCGGTCGCGGGCCCGGTCCATCTCCTCGGCGAACCCGGCGTCGTCGAACGCGGCCAGGTCGACGGCCGTGGTCGCCTCGAACAGTCTTAGCTCGACCTGGTAGTTGATCTGGGGAGTGAGCCGTGCCTGCGCCCAGCCGGCCGCGATGGTCAGCGCGCCCTTGGCCGTCACGGCCGCCGCCGCCAGGGCCAGTGCCGGCAGCGCCGCCCGGATCCGGTCCGGCGTCGGGCCGGCCGCGAACAGCTCGCGCAGCACACCGGTGGTGGCCAGCAGCCCGAGGGTCGTCATCGCCCCGGCGGCCACGTTCAGCCCGATTGACGCGGCCGTGTCCCGCCGACTGGTCGCCCACGCCAGGGCGACCGCCTCGCGGACCAGCCGGGGCAGCCGGCGGGCCACCGCCCAGAAGGTGGTGTGCGCGAACTCGGTCGCGTGGTGCATCCACGCCCGGTCCTCCAGCTCGGGCAGCACCGACGCTTCCGCATCGTCGGGCGGGGCGCCGTCAGGCGCGGCGTCCTTGGGCGGGGCGTCCTTGGGCGGGGCGCCGTCTGCCGCGGCTGGCGTGGCGTCCTTGGGCGTCTCCTCGGGAGTGGCCTCGGCGGGGGTGGTGGCGTCGGGCGATCGGCGTTGGCGGACGGCTCTCTCCACGGACCCCTCCAAGGCAGGCGCGGCCGCGACCGGCGGCACACCGACAACCACCGAGAGCCTACTGTGTGCCACGTTTCGATGTCAGCGCGTCACCGGCGTGTCGAACACGTGTCGCAGTCGGTCCCGTTCCCGACCGGGCGCGGGGCGGTTCTGGCCGCCCCGCGCCGGTGAGAAGGGAATCCTGCTATACCGCAGGCGTCAACAAGGGGCCCTTCCTTGCGCCTCAGGCGGCGGTGAGGGTGACGTCGTCGAGGACGAAGCTGGTCTGCAACGAGGCGTCCTCCACGCCGGTGAACGTCAGAACGACGGTCTGCCCGGCGTACGCGGCGGCGTCGAAGGTGCGCTGGACGTAGCCGGTGGCCTTGTTCAGGTTCGAGTACGTCGCCAGGGTGGTGCTGCCGACCTGGACGGTGAGCTTGTCGTACGCCCTGGTCGAGGTCCTCTCGGCGGTGTCGATGTGCAGCCAGAACGACAGGGTGTACGTGGCGCAGCCGGCCGGGACGGTCAGCGACTGCGACAGCGTCTGGGTGCGGCTGGCCCCGTAGCCGCCGAGCCACGCCTTGTACGAGCCGGTGCGCGCGGGCTGGCTGGCCGAGTTGGTGATCACGCCCGAGGAGGCGGCCCAGACGCCTGCGCCGCTCTCGAAGCCGGAGTTGCCGACCACCTGGCCGCCGGCGCAGCCGCCGGCGCCGGTCACGGTGACGCTGTAGGTGGCGGTGCGGGTCGCCGACCCGGTGCCGGTGACCGTGATGGCGTACGTGCCGGTGGCGGCCGTCGCGGAGGCGGCGATCGTCATCGTGGACGAGCCGCCGGAGGTGACCGACGACGGGCTGAACGACACCGTCACCCCGCTGGGCGCGCCGGTGGCGGACAGGGCCACGGTCTGGGCGCTGCCGGAGGTGGTGGCGGTGGAGACCGTGGCGGTGGTGGACGCGCCCCCGGCGACGCTGCCGGACGTCGGGCTCACCGCGACGGAGAAGTCGTCGGTCGGGGTGCCGCCGCCGACCGCCTGGTCCCAGATGGCGTACGCGATGCCGTCGGCGCTGCGGTTGAGCCCGGTGGCGTTGATGTTGCTGGTGGTGTCGCAGGCCCGGTGGTAGCAGGGGTCGTACGAGGCGTTGGCGGTGCCGCCCCACTTGGCGGCCTGGGCGCTGGTCTTGCGGGCGCTGGCGCCCATCGCGTAGCCGGAGGTGGGGATGCCGGCCTGCTGGAAGGAGTAGTCGTCGGAGCGGCCCTGGCCCTCTACGTTCTCCTCCGGGGCCAGGCCGAGCGAGTCCCAGTACGCCTTCAGCGGCGCGGCCGTGGTGGAGGTGACCCGGTTGATGAAGTAGCCGCCGTTGGTGGAGGCGACCATGTCGAAGTTGTAGTACCCCTTGATGTAGCCCTTCTGGGTGGCGCTGAGCGAGTTCACATAGAAGTTGGAGCCCTGCAGGCCCTGCTCCTCGCCGTTCCACCAGGCGAACCGGACCCGCTTGGTCAGGGCCGGGTTCTGCTGGGCCAGGACGAGGGCGTTCTCCAGCAGCACCGACGAGCCGGAGCCGTTGTCGTTGATGCCCGGGCCGGCGGAGACGCCGTCGAGGTGCGCGCCGAACATGATCACCTGGTCGGCCGGGGGCCGCCCGGCCACTCGGCGATCACGTTGTTGCCGGGGTAGGTGCAGCTGGTGCAGTTCTGCTCGGTGACCGTGTAGCCGGCGGCCTGGAGCTTGCCCTTGACGTAGTTGACGGAGGCCGTGTAGCCAGCGGAGCCGGCGCGGCGGTTGCCGCCGTTACTGGTGGCGATGCTCTGGAACTGGGTCAGGTGGGCCTGGACGTTCGTCACGGAGATGTCCGGCGCGGCCAGCGCGGCGGCGGCCGGGGCGGCGGTGGGAACCTGGGCGGCGGTGGCCGGCAGGGTCGCCGTCGACGTGGTCAGCGCGAGAGCGGCGGCGAACGCCAGGCCCGCGGTCACTGTGGTGCGTCTCATGGGTGCTCCTCGGTGCAGGTCGGGGGTGTCGTGCACCTGGGCGTGACCGGACCCCGCTCGCGAGGGTGGGGCGAGCGGGGTCCGGCGGCGTGGCGAGGGGGCGCCGCGACGTTCGTTCCAGGGAAGCACACACTTACACGCGTCTATCCCATGGTCAATATCCACAATGGCCGTACTCCCCGACCGTTCCCGCCCGTCCGCACGGGTGCCACCGGCCGTGGATCTAGGCTGCCGTCATGCTGTCACTCGATGATCCACGTTGGCCCGACCTCGACCACCGCAACTGGTCGGCGGGCCAGGGCTCGCCGGATGCCCCGTTCGTCCCCGACGAGCTGCGCCGGCTCCGCGCCAACCCGGCGGACCAGGAACGGTTCAGCGACCTGTGGCCGTACCTGTGCTCCGAGGGCACCGCCTGGCCCGCCGCCTACGCGGCCGTCCCCCACCTGGTCGACATCGCCCGCCAGCTCCCCCCGGCGGGGCGCGACGAGTACCTCATCGTCGTCGGCCTCGTCGCCACGTGCTCCGGTGCCTACGGGCAGACCTCCGCCGGCCTGCCCGACGACATCGCCGACGCCTACCGGCGTGCCCTGCCCGAGGCCCTGACCCTGCTGGCCCAGACGCTGGCCGGCGCATCGCACGACGACGTCGACACCCGGTACCTGCTCTCCGCCGCCGCTGCGCTGAAGGGCCACCCCGAGCTGGCCGAACTGCTCGACGACCTCGACACCGTCGAGTGTCCGGCCTGCGGCGCGCCCGTCTTCGACGACCCGGACGACGACGGGGACTTGGACGACGACGATCCGGACGACGACGAGGACACGGACGAAGACGAGGACACGGACGACGACGGCCTGGACGACGACGGGGCCGGCCGGCCGCCCGCCTGACGCATGGCGTCGCGTGCGGCTCGCCCGGATGGTCAGCGCGTCGCCGCGGCGGCGGCGCGGCCGGCGGTCCGACCGGAGAAGAGGCAGCCGCCGAGGAAGGTGCCCTCCAGGGAGTTGTAGCCGTGCATGCCCCCGCCGCCGAAGCCGGCCACCTCGCCGGCCGCGTACACGCCGGGCAGTGGCTGCCCGTCGGGGCGCAACACCCGCCCGTCCAGGTCGGTGTGCAGGCCGCCGAGCGTCTTGCGGGTCAGGATGTTGAGCCGCACCGCGATCAGCGGCCCCGCCGCCGGGTCCAGCAGCCGGTGTGGCGGGGCCACCCGGATCAGCCGATCGCCCCGGTACGCCCGCGCGCCCCGGATCGCCGTGACCTGGGCGTCCTTGCCGAACGGGTTGGCGATCTCGCGGTCGCGGGCCTCGACGGTCCGCCGCACCTCGGACACGTCCAGGGGCGGGCCGCCGTCGGGGGCGACGAGGTCGTTCATCCCGGCGACAAGGGCCTCCAGGGTGTCGGCGACGACGAAGTCCGCGCCGTGCTCCAGGAACGCCGCCACCGGAGCCGGGGTGCCGGCGCGGGCCCGGTCGATCACCTGCCGGACGCTGCGGTTGGTCAGGTCCGGGTTCTGCTCCGAGCCGGAGAGCGCGAACTCCTTGGCGACGATCTTCTTGGTGAGCACGAACCAGCTGTGGTCGTGGCCGGTGGCGCGCAGGTGGCGCAGCGTGGCGAGGGTGTCGAAGCCGGGGAACAGCGGGGCGGGCAGCCGCCGGCCGGTCGCGTCCAGCCACAGCGACGACGGCCCCGGCAGGATCCGGATGCCGTGCAGCGGCCAGATCGGGTCCCAGTTGCGCAGCCCTTCGACGTAGTGCCACATCCGGTCCGGGTTGACCACCTGCCCACCGGCGGCCTCGGTGATGCCGAGCATCCGCCCGTCGACGTGGGCGGGCACGCCGGCGACCATCCGCTTCGGCGGGACGCCGAGCCGCGCCGGCCAGGCCGCCCGGACCAGGTCGTGGTCGCCGCCGATGCCGCCGGAGGTGACGACCACGGCCTGCGCCGCGTAGGCGAACTCGCCCACCTCGACCCGGGAGCTGGGCGCGCCGCGCGGGACGTCGCTGGGCTCCAGCACCGCCCCGCGTACGCCGGTGACCGCCCCGCCGGTGGTGACCAGGCCGTCGACCCGGTGCCGGAAGCACAGCCGCACCCGACCGGCGTCCACCGCGGCGGCCAGCCGACGGGCGAACGGCTCGACCACGCCGGGGCCGGTGCCCCAGGTGACGTGGAACCGGGGCACCGAGTTGCCGTGCCCGTCCGCCGCGCCGCCGCCCCGCTCGGCCCAGCCGACCACGGGAAAGATCCGGTGCCCCATCGACCGCAGCCAGGACCGCTTCTCCCCGGCCGCGAAGTGCACGTACGCCTCGGCCCACCGGCGCGGCCAGTGGTCCTCCGGACGGTCGAACGCGGCGCTGCCCAGCCAGTCCTGCCAGGCCAGCTCCACCGAGTCGCGGACCCCCATCCGCCGCTGCTCGGGCGAGTCGACCAGGAACAACCCGCCGAACGACCACCACGCCTGGCCACCGAGGTTCTGCTCCGGCTCCTGGTCCAGCAGCAGCACCGTCCGGCCCGCGTCGGCGGCCTCGGTGGCGGCGACCAGGCCGGCCAGGCCGGCCCCGACGACGATCACATCCGCATCCATGCCGGAACCCTACGGAACAGAGGTGCCAAAATCAGTGGTACGCGGAAGCAGGTTCCGCACCCGGAACTGTCACCCGGATGACAAACGCGAGGGGGCTGCGCGGTGGCGGAGAACCTCGCCGAGCTGGAGCCCCGCCTCGGCGGGCTGCCCCGGCACGTCGGCGAGCGGCTGCGGGCCGTCCAGGCGGCGCTGCACGAGCAGACCCTCGACGCGGTCCGGGCCACCATGCGCGGACAGGGCCGGTCGCTGACCGGTGGGCAGGGCCGGGGCCTCGCCCTGGGCGTCCGGACCGCGGTGGACGCGTTCGTGGCCGCCGTCGCCGACCCGAGCCGCCCGCTCGCCGACACCCGGCAGGTGTTCCACGCGCTGGGCCGCACCGAGTACCAGGAGGGACACCGGGTCGACGCGCTGCGCTCCGTCCTCACCGTGGGGGCCCGGGCCATCTGGGCGTTCCTCGTCGCCCCCGAGCACCAGGACCGGCTGGCCGCCGACGAGCTGTACGTGATCGCCGCCGCCCTGTTCGGCTACACCGACACCCTCGCCGGGGCCGCCGCCGAGGGCTACCTCGACGAGCAGCGCGACGCCGCGCACGACTGGATCGTGGTCCGCCGCCGGCTGATCACCCTGCTCGTGCAGCCCGACCCGCCCGCCGACGCCGCGCTGCACGCCGCCGCCGAGGCCGCCCGCTGGCCGCTGCCTGCCACCGTTGCCGTGATCAGCGTCGACGGCACCGACGACGAACACCTCGCCCGCGCCGTCGGCGGCGGCGCGGTGGCCACGGTCATCGACGACGCCGTGCGGATCGTGCTGCCCGAACCGGACACCCCCGGCCGGCTCGCCGCGCTGCGCCGGGCCCTCGCCGGCCGGCGGGCTGCCCTCGGCCCGACCGTCCCGCTGCGGCAGGCCCGGACCTCGTACCGGCTGTCGCGACGGGCGCTGCGCCTGCACGCCGACGGCGTGTTGCAAGCCGACGGCCTCGTGGACTGCGACACGCACCTGCTCACCCTGGTCACCCACTGGGAGCCGGCGCTGACCGACCGGCTCGTCGCCCGTGCCCTGGCACCGCTGGCCCCGCTCGGGCCGGCCGCCCGCCGGGCCCTGGCCGAGACGCTCGCCACCTGGCTGGACACCCAGGGTCAGGTGGTCGAGACCGCCCGGCTGCTGCACACCCATCCGCAGACCGTCCGGCATCGGATGCGCCGGCTGCGGGAACGCTACGGCGCGGACCTCGACGACCCGGACGCCCGGCTCACCCTGCACCTGGCGCTGCGCCACCACCTCGCCCGCCGCCCCGCCCCTGAGCGGCCCGGCTGACCCGGCCCTGGCCCCGGCCCGGTTGGCCTCGGCCCCGGGCGGGTTGGCCTCGGCCCCGGGCGGGTTGGCCTCGGCCCCGGGCGGGTTGGCCTCGCCATGTCGGCGACATGGGGCTTTCCTGCGGCGCGGATGCCCCCATGTCGCCGACATGGAGTCGATCAAGCAGCCGCCCCACCGGAACCGGGCCCGGCAGGGCGCCCGTCCTGGGGAGGATCATGCCCCCGGGGTACGACCGAACCGCGCCGGGCCGAACGGGCGGCAGCGAGCGCGCCGGGGGTGCGACACGTCCCGGCTGGTGGCAGTCTGGCCCGGCGGCCGGGCGCTCGCAGTACGGTTACGGCCGCGCAACGGTTTGAGCAGGTGCGGGAGGAGAGCCGGAATGGCCGAGGAGATCACCACCAGCGACGAGTGGCGGGCGCTGGCGGCGCACGCGGAGAAGCTGCGGGACGCGCACCTGCGCGACCTGTTCGCCGCCGACCCGGATCGCGGTGAGCGGCTGGCCGGCGAACTGGCGGACCTGCACGTCGACTACAGCAAGAACCTGGTCACCGACGAGACGCTGACCCTGCTCGCCGCCCTGGCGCGGCGGGCCCGGCTGACCGACCGGATCGCGGCCATGGTCGCCGGTGAGCACATCAACACCACGGAGGACCGGGCGGTGCTGCACACCGCGCTGCGCGCTCCGGCGGGCGCGGCGCTGACCGTGGACGGCCGCGACGTGGTGGCCGACGTGCACACGGTGCTGGACCGGATGGCGGCGTTCGCCGACCGGGTCCGCTCCGGCGAGTGGGTCGGGCACACCGGCGAGCGGATCCGCACGGTGGTCAACATCGGCATCGGCGGCTCCGACCTGGGGCCGGTGATGGCGTACGAGGCGCTGCGGGCGTACCGGGACGCGGGGATCGCCTGCCGGTTCGTCTCCAACATCGACCCCACCGACATCGCCGAGGCGACGGCCGACCTGGACCCGGCGAGCACCCTGTTCGTGGTGGTGTCGAAGACGTTCTCCACCCAGGAGACCCTGGCCAACGCGCGGCAGGCCCGCGACTGGCTGCTCGCCGGCCTGGGCGGCGACGCCTCGGCGGTGGCCCGGCACTTCGTCGCGGTCAGCACCAACGAGCAGCGGGTACGCGACTTCGGCATCGACCCGGCCAACATGTTCGGCTTCTGGGACTGGGTGGGCGGGCGCTACTCGCTGCCCTCGGCCGTCGGGCTGTCGGTGATGCTGGCGGTCGGGCCGGCGCGGTTCCGGGAGCTGCTGGCCGGCTACCACGCCGTCGACGAGCACTTCCGCACCACGCCGGTGGAGCGCAACGTCCCCGCGCTGCTCGGGCTGCTCAACGTGTGGTACACCAACTTCCTGGGCGCGCAGACCCACGCGGTGCTGCCGTACTCGCAGTACCTGCACCGGTTCCCGGCGTACCTGCAGCAGCTGACGATGGAGAGCAACGGCAAGTCGGTGACGCTGGACGGCACGCGGGTGTCGTACGACACCGGGGAGATCTTCTGGGGCGAGCCGGGCACCAACGGCCAGCACGCCTTCTACCAGCTCATCCACCAGGGCACCCGGCTGGTGCCGGCGGACTTCATCGGGTTCGCCCGGCCCATGCACGACCTGGGCGACATGCACGACCTGTTCATGTCGAACTTCTTCGCGCAGACCGCCGCGCTGGCCTTCGGACGCACCCGGGAGCAGGTCGAGGCCGAAGGCACCCCGGCGGAGCTGGCGGA
Source organism: Micromonospora sp. NPDC057141 (assembly GCF_042670805.1). Lineage (NCBI taxonomy): Bacteria > Bacillati > Actinomycetota > Actinomycetes > Micromonosporales > Micromonosporaceae > Micromonospora > Micromonospora sp. NPDC057141. The sequence goes on from NZ_JBHUVA010000009.1 coordinate 28,478, forward strand.
GCACAAGGTGATGCCGGGCAACCACCCGACCACCTCGATCGTCGCCGCGGAGCTGACCCCGGCCGTGCTCGGCCAGCTCATCGCGCTGTACGAGCACATCGTGTTCACCGAGGGCGCGATCTGGGACATCAACCCGTTCGACCAGTGGGGCGTGGAGCTGGGCAAGGTGATGGCCAACCAGCTCGCACCGCTGCTCACCGGCGACGAGGCAGACCTGTCCGGGCTTGACTCGTCGACCCGGGCCCTGATCGCCCGGTACCGGGCGCAGCGGCACGCCACCGCCTGACCGGCCTCCGTTTCCGGAACCGGCCGACGCCCCCCGCCACGCCGGCCGGTTCCTTCTTTCGAGTCAGCACGGGTCGCTGCCGACTTCCGTCATCGGAGGCCGTGCGGCACGCATCCGCCGTGAGGTACGACGGGTTGGCCGCCTGCGGGCTGGCGGAGCGTCTCCAGCCCGTGATCTCCGGCTGCGGCCCCGCGTGGGGCGCCGGGCGGGTCGGATCGGCACCTGCGGTCGGTCGCCGGGGTGGGCAGGCGGGCAGCGTCAGGCCGCCGGCAGCCCGGCCATCAGCCGGATCTGGGCGGCGCGCGAGCGGGCGACGCGGTCGGCGAGGTCGCGTACCTCGGGACCGACCGCCGCCGGCAGGTGGGTCCGGGCCAGCGTGACGGCCGCTCGCTGGTGGGCCGTGAGTACCTCGACGAGTACGGCGTCGAACCGGTCCGTGGTCGCGGCCCGCAGCCGGGCCAGGTCAGGATCGGCGGTCGCCGGGGCGTCGTGGTGCGGATGGTGACCGGCCGGTCCGGTGGTTCCGCCGTCGGGGGCCGCTGCCAGCCAGCGCCGCATGCTGGCCAGCTCGTCGGCCTCGGTCACGTCGACGGCGGCGACGAGGGTACGCAGCTCGACGTCGGTGATCCGGCCGGTGGCCGCGGCGGCGATCACCCGGGTCCGGTCGTGGTGGGCCACCATCGCCCGGAGGAACGGCACGTCCGCCGGGGCGGGCGCCGACGCGGCGGGCCGGGACGGCACCGTGCCGGCCGTCGGGGCGGGCGCGGGGGCGGGCGAGCCGGCGGTCGCCGCGCAGCCGGCGGCGGCCAGGAGCGCGGCGAGCGCCAGCGTCGCACGGCACCGGCCCGTGCCGGGTCGTCGGGTGGCCGGCGACGGGGCGTCCCCGGGTGGCCGACGCGGTGTGCGGGGGGGTGCGGCCCGGGGTGCCGGGCCGCACCCCCCGGCGGGTCAGAGCCGCGTCCACAGGGCCGGCACGTTCGGCGGCTCCCAGCCGGGCAGGGCGGTGTGGGCCTGCATGCACCGGTACGTCACACCGCCGTAGGTGACCTGGTCACCCACCTGGTACGCCTGACCGGCCGTCCAGGTGTCGCCGGGCGCGGGGGTGGTCGGCGCGGGGGTGGCCGTCCTCGTCGGCGACGGGGACGCCGTCGGGGTGGGCGTCGGGGTGCCGCCGGCGCCGACCTGGAGGTCCACGCAGGAGTAGAAGGCGTTGGCGGTGTCGGCGATGTTCCAGATGGCGAGCACCTTCTGCCGGCCCGACCAGCCGCCCAGGTTGACGGTGTGCGAGACGGTGGCGTCGGGCTGCCGCCCGCCCCCGTCGACCACGGCGACCCGGGTGCCGCCGATCCAGTACTCCCAGTTGCTGGTGGCGTGCCGGGCGGTGTTGGTCCAGGTGAAGGTGACCGAGCTGCCGACCGAGGTGGCCGGCCAGCCCCGGGCGTCGTCGTCGAGGACGGCGAACTGGCCGATCCCGGCGCTGCAACTGCGCAGCCCCTTCGGGCCCTCGACGCTCTGCGGCTCGTACTTGATCTGGCCGCAGTCGGGGACCCGGCCCTGGGCGCAGAGCGCCTGCCGGCTCGGCGGCCCGGACACGTAGCCGTGCGCCTGGGCGGGCACCGCGACGGCCAGGGAGGCGACGACGGCGCCGGCCGACGCCAGCGGAAGTGCGATTCTTCGACGCATGTGACGCTCCTTCGTTCCGGGGGCAGGCGTCCGTTCCGGGGGCAGGCGTCGGCGCGGTGCGCCGAGCTGGGCCGATGCGCCCGCCAGGGGATGCGATGAACATAAAGTAAACCTTCTTAACAGTAAATACCCCCGCCGAAACGACCATGAGATCGGGTCGTTCGCGCGAGGAGCGACCGCGGCGCGGATGGCGCCAGCCTCGCGGTCGCCGGGGCGGGGTCGTCGCAGTCGCCCGCTCGAGCGGAACCCATTCTCCGAGGCCACCCGGCCCGGACAATCCAATCGACGGCCGCATGGGCACACATATCCGGTTCCGCTCGGACAACAGTCCATTGACGGCTGTTGACCACCTTTGCACGCAACCGCCGGCCGAAAAGCCTGCTCATCCGCTGGGGAAATGGAATCGCAGGGGCGAGCATTGCGACCGCTACACGAAGCCGCCGGGCCGCCCTGACCGAGGGTGACCGCCACCGGGACCAGCCAGAAGTAATCTGCACAGCTCAGCGGCATGTCGACCGGGCGCACCCCCCGCGGGCTGCAACCGGCGGTCACCGGCGCTCCGCGCCGACGTCCGACCGCAACCGCCGGACACCACAAACACGGGTTGACGGGCCGCACCCCTAAGGCAATCATGACTGTCACTGGGTAGCGATTGGCGCGATTCCGGATCGACGACTTTTCCCACGTCAGTGGGGCTATTCGTGCTGTCCGCACGACGCGTGCCGGCCACCGTTCCGCAGGCCGGAGAAAAGCCGGCGGAACACCCGTCAGGAACGAGCGAGGAGTCCGCCGGTGAACGGGAACGACGAAGCTCCCGCGCCGCCCCGGCCACTGCCGGCGGCGCGCCCTGATCGACCGGAGGACCGCCTCGCCCTGCACGGCGGCGCACCCGTCCGGCACACCCCCTGGCCCACATACGACAAGGGCGCCGTCTTCGTCCACCCCGAGGACGAGGAGGCCGCCTGCCGCGCCGTACGCAGCCACCTCTACTTCCGCTACGACCACCGCCCGCAGCACGAGACCGAGTGCGGCCGGTTCGAGGACGAGCTGTGCCGCTTCTTCGGCACCCGGCACGCCCTGGCCGTGTCCAGCGGCACCGCCGCGCTCGCCCTGGCCATCATGGCGGCGCGGGTGCCCCCGGGCTCACTGGTCGCCTGCCCCGGGTTCACGTTCGTCGCCACGCCGAGCGCGATCGTCATGGCCGGCTGCAAGCCCTTCCTGGTCGAGGTGGACGAGGACCTGCGGATGGACCTCGACGACCTGCGCCGCCGTTGGCACCCGGGTATCGGGGCGATCCTCGTGGTGCACATGCGCGGCTTCGCCGCCGACGCCGAGGCCCTCGCCGCGTTCGCCGCCGAGATGGGCGTGCCGCTGATCGAGGACGCGGTGCCCGCGCTCGGCGCGGAGCTGCACGGCCGCAAGCTCGGCACGTTCGGAGCCGCCGGCGCGTTCAGCACCCAGTCGGACAAGGCGCTCAACTGCGGCGAGGGCGGCTTCCTGGTCACCGACGACGCGGAGCTGTTCGCCCGCGCGGTGGCGCTGTCCGGGGCGTACGAGGGGCGGCTGCGGCGGCACTTCCCCGACGCCGAGCCGCCGCTGACCGGCCTCGATCTGCCCCTGCTCAGCCTGCGCATGGACGAGATCCGGGCGGCGCTGCTGCGCGCCGAGATGGCCCGGCTGCCGCAGCGGCTGCGGCTGTTCCACCGCAACTACGACCACGTCGCCGCCGCGCTGGCCGACGTGCCGGGCATCGCGATCCGCCGGCCGGTCGCCCCCGGGGCGTACCTCGGGGAGGCGTTCGTGTTCCGGGTGCCCGGCGGCGACGCCGGCTGGTTCGCCCGCGCCCTGTGCCAGGAGGGCATCGACGCGCGCAACATCGGCGCCGACGACGACCTCAACGTCCGCGCGTTCTGGAACTGGCGGTTCGTGTACGACACCGACGACGTCGACGCGGTCCGGGCGATGCTGCCACGCACCGCCGGCTATCTGCGCGAGGCCGTCGACGTGCCGCTGTCGTCCAACCTGACCCTCGCCGACTGCGACGACCTGGTGCGGGCGGTGCGCAAGGTGGCCGCCGCCGCAGGTCGCGCGCCCGCAGGCCCGGTGACGGCCACCTCCGCCGAGCCCACGCCCGCGGCGTCCGGGGCGACGGAGCCGGTGGGCCGATGACGGACACCGTCGCCCGCGCCGTGCCGCGCCCCGCCCTGGTCGGCATCTTCGGCGGACTCTTCGCCGGCTACCTGGGCCTCACCGCCGTGATCCCGGTGCTGCCGGCGTTCCTGCGTGCCCGGCACGACGCCGGGGACCTGGTCGTCGGGCTGGTCGTCACGGTCACCGCCGGCACGGCGCTGCTCGTGCGGCCCGTCGCCGGAGCGCTCGCCGACCGGTACGGCCACCGCACCGTGATGCGCACCGGCGCGCTCGTGGCGGGCCTCGGTGGGCTGCTGTACTTCCTGCCGCTGACGGTGCCGGCGCTGGTGGCGGTGCGGCTGCTGCTCGGCGCGGGCGAGGCGGCCCTGTTCACCGCCGGGGCGGTGTGGACGGTGGCCCTCGCCCCGCACCACCGCCGAGGCCAGCTCATCGGCCTGTACGGGGTGAGCATGTGGGGCGGCATCTCCGCCGGCACCTTCCTCGGCGCCACCCTGCAACAGGTCTCCTTCACCGCCGTCTGGGCGCTCGCCGCCACCGCTCCCCTGCTGGCCGCCGCCCTGATCGCCCTGGTCCCGGTGCCCCACCGGGAGCCCGGGGCCGCCGCGCGCCGGGAGCCCGGGACCACCCGGGCCAGGGGCGGTGGCGGGCTGCTGCTGCGCCCGGCGCTGCTGCCCGGCACCGCACTCGCCCTCGGCGCCGCCGGGTACGCCGGCCTCGCCGCGTTCGTCGTGCTGCACCTGGACGCGCGCGGGATCGGCTCCGGCGTGCTGGTGCTGAGCTGCTTCAGCGCCGTGTACGCCGGCACCCGCCTGGTCATCGGCCACCTGCCCGACAAGCTGGGCCCCCGCCGGGTGGCGGCCTGGTCGGCGGCCGGCGAGGCGGTCGGCCTGACGATCGTGGCGCTCGCGCCGAACCTGCCGGTGGCCGTGGCCGGCGGGGTGGTCACCGGCGTCGGCTTCTCACTGCTGCACCCGTCGCTGGCGCTGATGGTGATGAACCGGGCCGAGCCGACCCGGCAGGGGGCGGCGATCGGGGCGTACACCTCGTTCTGGGACCTGGGGCTCGCGGTGTGGGGGCCGGTGACGGGCCTGGTCGCGGCAACGCTCGACTACCCGGCCGTGTTCGTGGTCGGCGCGGCCTGCGCCGTCGCGGCGGCGGCCATGGCGGCGTGGATCGGCCGCCCGGCGGCCGGCCCCGGCGTGCCCGGTGTGCCAGACGGTCCCGGCGGCGAACGGACGGAGGCCCGCGCGGCATGAGCGACCTGACGGTCCTGTGCGTCACCGGCTGGTGCCGCAACGGCAGCACCATCATCGGCAACGTCCTCAACGAGGTGCCCGGCTTCTTCCACGTCGGCGAGCTGCACTTCCTGTGGAAGAACTCCACCGGCCGGGGCGTCAACGGCCTGTGCGGCTGCGGCCGGGAGCTGACGGACTGCGAGATCTGGTCGCGGGTGCTGCCCGTCGGCCGGCCCGCCGGCATGTCGGCCGACGCGCACGCCGCGCAGGTGATCCACCGCCAGCGCTCCCGGGTCCGCACTCGGCACACGTGGCGGGTGCTGCGCCGGGGCCTGCACGACGGCGAGATCCGCGCCCACGCCGAGCTGACGGGCCGGGTCTACCGGGCGATCGCCGAGCGCACCGGCGCGCACACCATCGTGGACACCACGAAGATCCCCGGGGAGGCGGCGCTGCTGGCGCATCTGCCCGGGATCACCCCGTACTACGTGCACCTGGTGCGCGACCCGCGCGCCGTGGCGCACTCCTGGCGGGAGCCGAAGGAGTACGTGTACGCGATGTCGGCGGCGCGCAGCACCGCGTACTGGCACGGGTTCAACCTGGCCTCGGCGGCGATCATCCGGCGGCACCCGCAGCGGTCGACGCTGCTGCGCTACGAGTCGTTCACCGCCGACCCGGCCGGCACCGTCGACACGCTGCTGCGGCTGTGCGGGGCCGACCCGGCCGCCAACCCGGTGCGGGGGCGGACCGTCGAGCTGGGCACCAACCACACGGTGACCGGCAACCCGGACCGGTTCCGCACCGGGCCGACCGTCATCCGGGACAGCGACGACTCCTGGCGGCGCACCCTGTCGACCGCCGACCGGCTGGCCGCCACGGTCCTGGCCCAACCCCTGTTCGCCCGCTACGGCTACCGGTCGGCCGGGGCGGCCCGGATGTCACCGACCAGCGGGAGGTAGGAGAAGTGGATCTCGGGCTCACAGGACGGGTGGCGCTCGTCGCGGGCGGGTCCAGCGGCATCGGGCTGGCCTGCGCGAAGGAGTTCGCCGCCGAGGGCGCGCACGTGGCGATCTGCGGCCGGGACCCGGACCGGCTCGCCGCCGCCGAGCGGGAGCTGGCCGGGATGGCCGCCGGCCGGGTCAGCGCCACCGGCGTGGACGTCACCGACGCCGACGCGGCCCGCCGCTGGGTCGACGGGGTGGCCGCCGATTTCGGCGCGGCGCACGTCCTGCTGGTCAGCGGCGGCAGCCCGCCGGTCGGCCCGGCCGCCCTGTTCGAGGCGGCCGACTACCGGGCCGCCGTCGACCGGGTGCTGCTGCCGGCCGTCGGGCTGGCCCTGGCGGCACTGCCGCACCTGCGCGCCGCCGGCTGGGGGCGGCTGCTCTTCGTCGCCTCGGAGACCGCCGCCGTGCCGATCGCTCCGCTGGTGCTGTCCGGGGTGACCCGGGCCGCGCTGGTCCGCTTCGCCCAGGGCCTCGCCGTGGACGTGGGCCGCGACCGGATCACCGTCAACGTGCTCGCCCCCGGCTCGGTGCGCACCCCGCCGATGGAGCGGGCCGCCGCCCGGCTCGCTGGCGGCGGCGACGTCGAGGAGCAGCTCGTCGCCATGGGCCACCACAGCGCGCTGGGCCGGCTGGCCCGCCCCGAGGAGGTCGCCGCCGTGGCCGCGTTCCTGGCCAGCGAGCGGGCCTCGTTCGTCACCGCCGGGGTGCACCTGGTCGACGGCGGCGCGAGCGCCACCGGCCCGGACCTGCCGCACCTCACCGGAGTCCGCAAGGACACCTACGCCTGACCCCCGCACCGTCTCCCCTCCCCCATCCGGCGGCGGTCGACGCCGGCCGGCGGCACAGCACCAAGGAGTGCGCGATGTCCACGACCAGCCCCACGTTCACCGAGCGGGACGTCTCCGAGTTCTTCGACCAGACCACCCAGACGTACCTCAGCTTCTGGGACAGCGAGGGCGTGCTGCACACCGGCTACTTCGCCGACGACGCCGACACCGACTACCACGCCGCCGCCGACCGGACCTCCGACCTGTTGGCCGCCGAGGCGGGCATCGACGCCGGCTCGACGGTGCTGGACGTCGGCTGCGGCTGCGGCAACTTCCTGCTCCGGCTCGCCGGGCAGACCGGCTGCCGGGGCGAGGGGCTGGACCTGAGCATCGAGCGGATCCGCTTCGCCCAGGCCAAGCTCGCCGAGCGGGGCACGCCGGGGATCACCTTCCGGCACGGCTCGGCCACCGCCATGCCGTACGCCCCGGGCACCCTCAGCCACGTGGTCAGCCAGGACGCGCTGTTCCTGGTGCCGGACAAGCCGCGCAGCCACGCCGAGATGCACCGGGTGCTCGCCCCCGGCGGGATCCTCGCGATCACCGACTTCCTCCAGCCCACCACCGAGATCGGCGACGCCGCCCGCCGGCACGTCTACGACCGGGTGCGGTGGAGCGGCGGATACTCCCTCGACGGGTACGCCGCGGCGCTCACCGCCGCCGGGTTCGAGGTGCTCACCGCCCGCAGCCTCGACACCCACATCCGGCAGACGTACCGGGTTCTCGGCGAGACCGCGCGGCGGCGGGCCGCCGGCACCGACGACCCGGCCGCCCGGGAGTGGATCCTCGGCTTCGCCGCCTCCTGCGGCGAGATCCAGGCCGCCATCGACCGGGGCGAGTTCGGCTGGGGCATGTTCGTCGCCCGCAAGCCCGCCGCGCAGTGACGACCCGACCGGAAGGGGTGAGCCCGATGCAACGAACCGACGTCATCAAGCGCACGATCGCCGAGGTGGTCGAGGACCGCCGCAAGCAGCTGTCACCGGGGCAGGTATTCGTCGACGCCTTCGCCGAACACGGCTTCGGCACCCGCGTCGACTACGACGTCACCATCACCGACTCGCTGACCAGCTCCCGGCGCAAGCCGCGCTACCCGTCGCGGAACATGCTGAAGGTGGTGGACCTGTCCCGCGACCCGCAGGAGTTCTACTGGCACGAGAGCCCCGCCCGCCCGGACGACCCGGCCGTCGACGGCGCGGACCTGCGGCGGGAGGCGGCCAACCACTTCCACCGCTCCCCGATCCCGCCGCTTCACACCACGAAGGCGTGGGTGCAGGTGCCGGACGGGCTGTGGGACGACCCGACCAGCTTCGCCGAGTTCATCAACTACCGGCTCGTCGTCCGGCTCGCCACCGCCGAGAACGTCACCATCCTGCGCGGCGAGGGCGGCCTGCTGACCATGCCGGACATCGCCCGGCTCACCGAGGCGGGCCCGTTCGGCTCCACCATCCTGTCCGCCTGCAACGAGGTGGAGCAGAACGGCAGCACCGCCGACGGTCTGATCATCAACCCGGCCGACTACTACCGGCTGCTCGGCTCCGGCACGCTGATGCGCGACGTCGAGGAGAACGGGGTGTTCATCGTCCGGACCCGGCTGGTCGACCCGGGCACCGCGATCGTCGGCGACTTCGGCCACGGCGCGCTGCTGTTCGACGCCGGCCGGTCGATGATCTCCTTCGCCGAGCCGCCGCCCGGCACGTTCGCCGAGCCCGGGGTGGCGCTGACCGCCGAGATCTACGAGCGGGTGGTGCTCAACCTGCCCACCTGCTTCTTCGTGGTCAGCCTCTAGGCCGCCGCGATGTCGACGCCGCCCGCGCCGCGCCCACCCGGCGACGACCCCGACGTGCTGGTGGTCGGCGCGGGCGTCGTCGGCCTGTTCTGCGCCTGGTTCCTGGCCCGCGCCGGGCACCGGGTCACCGTCGTCGACCGGGGCGAGGTCGGCGACCCGGCGGCCTGCTCGTCGGGGAACACCGGCTTCGTCGGCACCCAGGGCTCCGCGCCCCTCGCGGAGCCCGGCGTGCCGGCCAAGGGGCTGCGCTACCTGCTGAACCCGGAGAGCCCGTTCCACGTCCGGCCCCGCCTCGACCCGGCCCTGCTCGCCTGGCTGTGGCACTTCCGCCGCCGCTGCACCGAGCGCGACGCCCGGGCCGCGTTCGACGTCCTGCTCGCGCTCAAGCAGCGCAGCCTCGCCATCCTGCACGAGGTGTGCGCGACGGGCCCGCTCGCCGACACCCTCACCGCACAGGGGATGCTGCTGGCCTGCAAGACCCCGGAGGGCTTCGCCGCGGCCCGCGCCTCGGTGCCGGCGGCCGTGGCCCGGGGCCTGCCGCTGCGGGTGCTCGACCCCGGCGAGCTGGCCGCCCTCGAACCGGGCGTCGCGTTCGACATCGCCGGGGCGCTGCTCAACGCCGAGGGGGCCGCGCTGCGCATCCCCGCGTTCCTGGTCGCGTTCGCCGACGCGCTGCGGGCCGCGGGCGTCGACATCCGCACCCACACGGAGGTACGCGACTTCGAGGTGGCCGGCGACCGGGTACGGGCCGTGCGCACCAGCGGCGGGGACCTGCGCCCCGCCGAGGTGGTGCTCGCCGCCGGGGTCTGGTCGGTCGCGTGCGCCCGCCGGCTCGGCGTCGACCTGATGCTCCAGCCCGCCAAGGGGTACGCGGTGACCGTCGCCGCCGGTGAGCACCCGCCCCGGCTGCCGATCCTGCTCAGCGAGGGCAAGGTGGCCGTCATGCCGCTGGGCGACCGGCTGCGGCTGGCCGGCACCCTGGAGCTGGTGGGAATGGACACCGGCGTCTCGCCGCGCCGCGTCGACGGCATCGTGCGCACCGTCGCGTCGTACCTGCCGGGGCTGGACACCGACCGGCGGGTGCGGGTGTGGAGCGGGCTGCGCCCCTGCACGCCGGACAGCCTGCCGCTGATCGGCCGCGCCGGGGCGTACCGGAACGTGTGCGTCGCCACCGGGCACGGCCACATCGGGATGGGCCTGGCCCCGGTCGGCGGCCGGCTGGTCGCCCAGCTCGTCGGCGGCGAACGCCCGGAGCTGGACCCTGCCCTCTTCGCCGTGGACCGCTGGCGGCGTCGCCCGGTTTTCCGCAGGACCCGATGAACTCGTCGCGGAGGAACCGATGACCGACGCCCCGATCGGCGTGCTCTGCCTGGACACCTCGTTCGAGAAGATCCCCGGGCACATCCGCAACCCGGCCACCTTCGACTTTCCCGTGGTCTACCGGGTGGTCGAGGGGGCCACGCCGCAGCGGCTGGTCCGGGAGGCCGACCCGACGCTGCTGGAGCCGTTCGTCGCGGCGGCGCGGGACCTCCAGGCCGCCGGGGTCGCCGGGATCACCGGCGCGTGCGGGTTCCTGGTGCTGTTCCAGGCCGAGCTGGCCGCCGCCGTGTCGGTGCCGCTGTGGTCGTCCAGCCTGCTCCAGCTCCCGATGGTGCACCGGATGGTGGGCCGGCCGGTCGGGCTGCTCGTCGCCGACGCCGCCGCGCTCACCCCGCGCCACCTCGCCGCGATCGGCGCGGAGCGGGTGCCGGTGCGGGTGACCGGGATGGCCGGCCAGCCGGAGTTCCGCGAGGTGATGCTGGAGGGCCGCCGCGACGCCCTCGACGCCGGCCGGCTCGAACGGGAGGTGCTCGACCGGGTCGAGCGGCTCGCCGAGGCGCACCCGGGCCTCGGGGCGCTGGTGATCGAGTGCACCGACCTGGTGCCGTTCGCGCACGCCATCCAGGCCCGGCTCGGCCTGCCGGTGTTCGACATCGTGACGCTCTCGAACATGCTCCACGCCACGCTCACCCGCCGCCCGTTCCCGGCCGCGTGACGAGGCGCTGACGGTAGGTCCTCTGCTGGGTGGGGCCCGTCGACAGGTAGCGCATCCCCATCGACTGACATTAATGTCATGGGTGTGACGTATGACGTCTACGAGCCACCACACCACACCGCAGGAGAGGCTTCGATGAACGTGAAGAAAAGGCTGAGTCGCTTCATGGCGGCGGCAGGGGTCCCGTTGGTCCTCGCCGTCGTCGCCGGGGCCTACGTGGTCTCGGACGCGCCACAGGCGCGGGCCGCCGGCACCGGCCCGTGTGACATCTACGCCTCA
>NZ_JBHUVA010000009.1:39858-91514 GCF_042670805.1 Micromonospora sp. NPDC057141
CCCGTTGGTCCTCGCCGTCGTCGCCGGGGCCTACGTGGTCTCGGACGCGCCACAGGCGCGGGCCGCCGGCACCGGCCCGTGTGACATCTACGCCTCAGGCGGCACGCCATGCGTCGCCGCGCACAGCACCACCCGCGCGCTGTACGGCGCGTACAACGGCCCGCTCTACCAGGTCCGACGCACCTCGGACAACACCACCCGCGACGTCGGCGTACTCAGCGCGGGCGGCTACGCCGACGCCGCCACCCAGGACTCGTTCTGCGCCAACACGAACTGCGTCATCACGATCATCTACGACCAGTCCGGCCGCAACAACCGCCTCACCCAGGCGCTCGGCGGCGCCGTGCCCGGCCCCGGTCCCGGCGGATCGGACAACCTCGCCGACGCGAAGGCGGCCCCGATCACCATCGGCGGCCAGAAGGCGTACGGCGTCTACATCGCGCCCGGCACCGGCTACCGCAACAACAACACCAACGGCGTCGCCACCGGCGACCAACCCGAAGGGATGTACGCCGTCCTCGACGGCACCCACTACAACGGCGGCTGCTGCTTCGACTACGGCAACGCGCAGACGAACGCCCAGGCCGACGACATCGGCATCATGGAGACCATCTACTTCGGCAACAACAACTGGTGGGGCTACGGCGACGGCGCCGGCCCCTGGATCATGGCCGACATGGAGTGGGGCCTGTTCTCCGGGGTGAACCCGCGATACAACCCCATGCCGCCCATCAACCACCGCTTCGTGACCGCCATCGTCAAGGGTGAGCCGAACCACTGGGCGATCCGGGGCGGCAACGCCCAGTCCGGCGCCCTGACGAACTACTTCGACGGACCGCGTCCCAACGGCTACCACCCGATGAAGAAGGAGGGCGCGATCCTGCTCGGCATCGGCGGCGACAACAGCAACGGTGCCCGTGGCACGTTCTACGAGGGCGTGCTGACCTCCGGATATCCGACGGCCGCCACCGAGGACGCCGTACAGGCCAACATCGCCGCCGCCGCGTACGCCCCGGCCGGCGGCGGCACCCCGCAACAAAACGTCCAACTCGTCGGCGCACAGTCCGGCCGCTGCATCGACGTACCCAACGCCAGCACCACCAACGGCACCCAGACCCAACTGTGGGACTGCACCGGCGGCACCGCCCAACGCTGGACCCACACCACCGCCAAGCAACTCCAGATCTACGGCAACAAATGCCTCGACGCCAGCGGCGCCGGCACCAGCAACGGCACCCAGGCAATCATCTGGGACTGCCACGGCGGCACCAACCAACAGTGGAACCTCAACACCAACGGCACCATCACCAGCGCCCAGTCCGGACTCTGCCTCGACGCCAACGGCGCCGCCACCGCCAACGGCACCAAACTCATCCTCTGGTCCTGCAACGGACAACAAAACCAACAGTGGACCCCGCGTAGCTGAGCCCGCCGCGACACCGATCGGCCGGGCCGTCTCCGCGAGGTCTGCGGGGGCGGCCCACGCACCACGCCATCCGCCACCCGAAAGGATCCGATGAACGTGAAGAAAAGGCTGAGTCGCTTCATGGCGGCGGCAGGGGTCCCGTTGGTCCTCGCCGTCGTCGCCGGGGCCTACGTGGTCTCGGACGCGCCACAGGCGCGGGCCGCCGGCACCGGCCCGTGTGACATCTACGCCTCGGGCGGCACGCCATGCGTCGCCGCGCACAGCACCACCCGCGCGCTGTACGGCGCGTACAACGGCCCGCTCTACCAGGTCCGACGCACCTCGGACAACACCACCCGCGACGTCGGCGTACTCAGCGCGGGCGGCTACGCCGACGCCGCCACCCAGGACTCGTTCTGCGCCAACACGAACTGCGTCATCACGATCATCTACGACCAGTCCGGCCGCAACAACCGCCTCACCCAGGCGCCCCCCGGCTACTGGCCCGGTCCCGCTCCCGGCGGGTGGGACAACCTCGCCGACGCGAAGGCGGCCCCGATCACCATCGGCGGCCAGAAGGCGTACGGCGTCTACATCGCGCCCGGCACCGGCTACCGCAACAACAACACCAACGGCGTCGCCACCGGCGACCAACCCGAGGGCATCTACGCCGTCGTCGACGGCACCCACTACAACGAGTGGTGCTGCTTCGACTACGGCAACGCGCAGACCGACGGCCTGGCCGACGCTCCCGCCATCATGGAGACCGTCTACTTCGGCGCCAACAAGCAGTGGGGCTACGGCGACGGCGCCGGCCCCTGGATCATGGCCGACCTGGAGTGGGGGCTGTTCTCCGGGGTGAACGCGGGATACAACAGCCTTGCGCCGATCAACCACCGCTTCGTGACCGCCATGGTCAAGGGTGAGCCGAACCACTGGGCGATCCGGGGCGGCAACGCCCAGTCCGGCGGCCTCACGAACTACTTCGACGGGCGGCGTCCCAACGGCTACCACCCGATGAAGAAGGAAGGGGCCATCCTGCTCGGCATCGGCGGCGACAACAGCGTCTCCGGTCGCGGCACCTTCTACGAGGGCGTGCTGACCTCCGGATATCCGACGGCCGCCACCGAGGACGCCGTACAGGCCAACATCGCCGCCGCCGCGTACGCCCCGGCCGGCGGCGGCACCCCGCAGCAGAACGTCCAGCTCGTGGGTGGCCAGTCCGGCCGTTGCATCGACGTGCCGGACGGCAGCACCACCAACGGCACCCAGGTGCAGCTGTGGGACTGCTGGGGCGGAGCAACGCAACGCTGGACATACACCTCGGGCAAGCAGCTCCAGGTGTACGGCAACAAGTGCCTTGACGCCAGCGGCGCCGGCACCAGCAACGGCACCCAGGCGATCATCTGGGACTGCCACGGCGGCACCAACCAGCAATGGAATCTCAACACCAACGGCACCATCACCAGCGCCCAGTCCGGACTCTGCCTCGACGCCAACGGCTATGGCACAGCCAACGGAACGAAGATCCACCTTTGGTCCTGCCACGGAGGCACAAACCAACAATGGAACCCGCGTAGCTGACCACCCGGCTGCGCCCGCTCGCCGCGCGCCGACGGGCAGGCCAACGTGGACCTGCCCGCCGGCGCACCGCCTCCCGCCAGGAATCAGGTAGGGCGGTGCGGGGCGTACGGTGCGATCGGGTTGTCCAGGGTGCCGGCGAACTGGAGCGCCGCCGACGGGTCGGCCAGGTCCACCATCTGCTGGTTGTCGCGCAGCTGGAGCCGGTTGAGGCAGGAGTGCGCGAACTGCGGCGCGAACAGGTCGTAGCGGGCCAGCCGGTCGGCCAGGTGCGGCACCCGGGCGGCGTAGGAGGCTGCGCAGTCGGCGACCGTGCGCCAGAACTCCTCCTCGGTGAGCAGCCCCGCGTCGAGCAGGACCACGTTGAGGTGACGCAGGAAGCAGGAGAACACGTCGGTGAAGATCGACAGGAGCTTCTCGGCCTCGGGGATGTTCGCCCGGACCCGGTGCACCGCCTCGGGCAGGTCCGTGTCCGGGTTCATCACCACGATCTCCTCGGCGATGTCCTTGAAGATCGCCCGCTCCACCGCCCCGTCGCGCAGCACCAGGATGACGTTCTCGCCGTGCGGCATGAACGCCAGGTCGTACGCGTAGAGGGAGTGCAGCAGCGGGGTGAGGTACGCGTCGAGGTAGCGGCGCAGCCACCCGCGCGCCGACAGCCCCGACTCGGCGACCAGGGCGGCGGCGAACGACCCGCCGGCCGAGTCGACGTGCAGCAGCGACGCCATGGTGGCCAGCCGCCGCCCCTGCTCCAGGCCGGGCATGGGGCTCTCCCGCCACAGCGCCGCCAGCATCTTGCGGTACGGGGAGTAGCGGTCGGTGGCCGCCTCGAACCGGCGGTTGCGGTAGCCGATCGCGGCCTGCTCCCGCAGGATCGTCAGCCCGGTGGACTTGAGCACGTCGTCGCGGTCGATCAGGTCGGCGAGCCAGTCGTTGATGGCCGGGGTCGCCTCCATGTACGCCGCCGACAGCCCCCGGACGAAGCCCATGTTCAGCACGGACAGGGCCGTCTTGACGTAGTGCCGCTCGGGGTGGGTGACGTTGAAGAAGGTCCGCACGGACTGCTGGGCCAGGTGCTCGTCCGGGCCGGGGCCCAGGCAGACCAGCCGCTGCTCGGCCACGTCGGCGGCGAACGTGACGGCGAGGCGGTTCCACCACTGCCACGGGTGCACGGGCAGGTACAGGTAGTCGGCCGGGTCGAGGCCGAGCCCGGTCAGCTCGGCGGCGAACCCGGCGAGCGCGCCGTCGCCCAGCTCGGCGCGGAACAGGGTGTCCTCGTCGGTGTCGGCGCAGCAGGTGAAGGTGGTGTGGTCGCGGTGCGCGGCGAGCCAGAGCAGCCGCACGGGCCGGCCGACCTCCGGGGCGTACCGGTGGTATTCGTCGATGCCGAAGCCGATGCGGCCGTTG
This sequence comes from Micromonospora sp. NPDC057141, assembly GCF_042670805.1. Taxonomy (NCBI): domain Bacteria; kingdom Bacillati; phylum Actinomycetota; class Actinomycetes; order Micromonosporales; family Micromonosporaceae; genus Micromonospora; species Micromonospora sp. NPDC057141. Next base: position 44,252 of record NZ_JBHUVA010000009.1, read on the forward strand.
TTGGCGACGAAGCCGGGGTGGCCCTCGGTCATCCGGGTCTCGACGGTCTGGAAGTCGGCGTGGGCCAGCTCGGCGGCGGCGATCTCCGGCCGGTCCAGCTTGTACGCCCAGCCGGCCAGGGTGGAGGTGATCTCCTCCAGATAGACCGGGAGCACCCGGTCGGTGAGGCCGAGCGCGCCGCGCAGCTCCACGCACAGGTCGAGGGCGTCCAGGGGCAGCTCCACGCCGTCGCGGCGGCGGGTGATGCTGGCCGGGTCGAGGTGCCAGTGGTCCAGGGCGAGCCGGCGGGCGGCGAACCGGTAGGTGACGGTGCCGTCGTCGCTGCGCACCTCGTACTCGGCGGGCGCGCCGGGGGCGTCGTCAATGGACTCCGGGGCGTCGCCGACGGGCTCGGGGGTGAGCAGCCGCTCGTGGGAGAACTCGGCGAGGGCCTTGCGGACCAGCAGCCGGTTGGCGCGCGCCCACGTGTCGGGGGTCAGGTGGGCGACGGCGTCCTGCGGGTCCACGGTGTCCGACTCCAGTGGCTCGGTGGCGGCGGCGAACCGGGCGCGGGTGCAGAAGCTGAGCAGGCCGGTCTTGCCGGGCAGCTCGACGGTGCCGGCCGGGGTGAAACCGACGGCGGCGTTCAGCGCGTGCACGGCGGTGTTGCGCACGTCCGGCTCGACGACCACCCGGCGGTGCGCGGGGTCGGCGAACAGCCACGCCATGACCGTGGTGATGACGGCCCGGGTGAAGCCGGAGACCGGGTTGTCGGTGGGCGCGCAGAGGAAGTGCATGCCCACGTCGCCGGGGCGGGCCGGGTAACGGCCGGCCAGCTCCACGCGCGCCGGGTCGTACCGTTCGACGAGGAACGCCGGCTCGCCGCGCCACAGGCCGACGAACGCGTCGTGGTGTGGGTCGGCGGCGATGCGGGCGTACTCGGCGGCGACCCGGGCCACGTCGGCGTCGCCCATCAGCCAGAACGCGGCCTTCGGGTGGGTCACCCAGGAGTGCAGCAGCGCGGCGTCGGCGGCCGGGTCGAGGGTACGCAGGGCGAACTCGCCGAGCCGGGGGTCGGTGCGGGTGAAGAAGACCTCCGTCACGCCCCCACCCCCGCCGGCACGCCGAACTCCTGGAACGCGATGCGCCGCTCCACCGGGTAGGGCTCGCGCCCCAGCAGCTCCCGGATGATCAGCGAGTTGCGGTACGGGCCCATACCCAGGTCGGGCGAGGTGACGCTGTGGGTGTGGGTGCCGCCGTTCTGCAGGAAGATCCGGCCGGCGTGGTCGACGCGGTAGTCGCGGGCGACGTCGAGACGGCCGTGGGAGTCGAACCGCAGCAGGTGCCGCACCGGGTCGAGGAAGTCCGGCACCTGGTAGCGGTAGCCGGTGGCCAGCACCAGGCCCTCGGTGTCCAGGTCGAACTCGCCGCCCTGCTCGACGTGGCGCAGCCGCAGCCGGTACGCGCCGTCGGCGTGCCCCGCGCCGGTCACCTCCGTGTTGGTGAGCAGCCGGGTGTCCACCGGCCCGGCCACGCTCTTGGCGTACAACAGGTCGAAGATGTCGTTGATCAGGTCGGCGTCGATGCCCTTGAACAGGCCCTTCTGCTCGGCCTCCAGCCGGTAGCGGGTGGGCTCGGGCAGGGCGTGGAAGTAGTCGACGTAGTCCGGGGAGGTCATCTCCAGGGTGAGCTTCGTGTATTCCAGGGGGAAGAACCGGGGCGAGCGGGTGACCCAGGTCAGCCGGTAGCCGTACGTGTCGATGTCGGCCAGCAGGTCCTGGTATATCTCGGCGGCGCTCTGCCCGGAGCCGACGACGGTGACGCTGCGCCTGCGCCGCAGCGCGTCGCGGTGCGCCACGTAGTCGGAGGAGTGCACGACGCCGTCGCCGTCGAGCCCGGCGCAGGCCGTCGGCACGTGCGGCGGGGTGCCGGTGCCGAGCACCAGGTTGCGGGCCCGGTGGGTGACGGTCTCGCCGGTGGCGGTGACCGTGGCGGTCACCGTGAACGCGTCGTCGGCCGGGTCGTGGGTGACGGCGGTGACCCGGTGGCCGAAGCGCACGCTGGCCAGCTTCTGCGCCGCCCACCGGCAGTACGCGTTGTATTCGCTGCGCAGCGGATGGAACCGCTCGCGGATGTAGAACGGGTACAGCCGCCCGGTCTCCTTGAGCCAGCTGAGGAAGGAGTAGGGCGAGGTGGGGTCGGCGAGGGTCACCAGGTCGGCCAGGAACGGGGTCTGCAACCGGACGGTCTCCAGCAGCATCCCGGGGTGCCAGTCGAAGGTGTCGCGGGCCTCCAGGAACAGGCAGTCCAGGTCGGGCAGCGGCTCGGTGAGGCAGGCCAGGCCCAGGTTGTACGGGCCGAGCCCGACGGCGACGACGTCACGGGTGGGCATGGGGTCGCTTTCTGCGCGGGGTCGGGTGGTGGGCACGGTCGCCGGTCAGCCGACCGGGCAGGGAGCGACGGCGGCGGTCCGCTCGCGCACGTACCGGTCGGCGTGCTCGGCGATCAGGTCGACGACGTGCGCCACGTCGTCCAGCGTGGTCTCCGGGTTGAGCAGGGTGAACTTGAGGAACTGCCGGCCGTCGACCCGGGTGCCGGCGACGACGGCCGCGCCGGAGGCGGCCAGGGCCCGTCGGGCGTGCCGGTTGGCGTCGTCGGCAAGGTGCTCCGCCGGGCCGGGCGGCAGGTAGCGGAACACGACGGTGCTCAGCGTGGGCCGGGTGACCACCTCGAAGCGGGGGTCGCCGGCGAGCAGCCGCCACGCCCCGTCGGCCCGGTCGATCACCTCGTCGAAGAGCGCGCCGACCGCGTCGGGGCCCATCATCCGCAGGGTCAGCCACAGCTTCAGCGCGTCGAAGCGACGGGTGGTCTGGAGGCTCTTGTCGACCTGGTTGGGCAGCTGCTCACCGCTCGCGCGGGGTGCCGGGTTGAGGTAGTCGGCGTGGTAGGTGGCGTGCCGCAGCACCTGCCCGTCGCGCACCAGCAGGGCGCTGGAGGAGACCGGCTGGAAGAACGACTTGTGGTAGTCGACGGTCACCGAGTCGGCCCGTTCGATGCCGGCGAGCAGGTGCCGCCGGGTGGGCGAGACCAGCAGCCCGCAGCCGTACGCGGCGTCGACGTGCAGCCGTACGCCGGCGGCGGCGCACCGGTCGGCGATGGCGTCGAGGGGGTCGATGGAGCCGAAGTCGGTGGTGCCGGCGGTGGCGACGACGGCCAGCGCGGTGAGCCCGTCGCGCTGGCAGCGGGCCAGCTCCGCGTGCAGCGCGTCGGGACACATCCGGCGCTCGGCGTCGGTGGGCACGGTGAGCACGGCGTCGGCGTCGAGGCCGAGCAGGGTCGCGGCCTTCTGCACGCTGAAGTGCCCGGCGGCGGAGGTGAGCACCCGCAGCCGGGGCAGCAGCTCGCGGCGGGGGGTCGCGGCGCGGGCGCACGCCTCCTCCCGGGCCAGCAGCAGCGCCTGGAGGTTGGACTGGGTGCCGCCGCTGGTGAAGACGCCGTCGGCGGCGGGTCCGAGGCCGATGCGCCGGGCCGTCCAGTCGATGAGGCGGCGCTCGATGAGGGTGCCGCCGGCGCTCTGGTCCCAGGTGTCCAGCGAGGAGTTCACAGCGGTGAGCACGGCCTCGCCGAGCAGCGCCGGGATCACCACCGGGCAGTTGAGGTGGGCCAGGTAGCGGGGGTGGTGGAAGTAGACGGCGTCGCGCAGGTAGACCTCCTCCAGCTCGTCGAGGGCGGCGGTGGCGTCGGCGAGCGGCCGGTCCAGGTCGACGGCCGCGACGGCCGGGGCCAGCGCTGCCGGGGTGACGCCGGTGAACGGGCGGTCGGTGCGGGCGATGCGCGCGCCGACCCGGTCGATCCCCTCGGCCAGCACCCGCCGGTAGTCCTCGGCGGTGCCGGTGGTCAACAGGTGGGAGCGGGGGGTGCCCGCCACGGCGTCAGCTCACCTTCTTCGCGGCGACGATGGCCTTGGCCAGGTTCTCCAGCAGCGGCGCGGCCCCGGCGTAGGAGAAGCGGGGCACGGCGTCCCACGGCGTGACCTGGTTGGCCTTGACCGCCGGCAGCGCCGCCCAGGTGGGCTTCTTGGCGAGGTCGGCGGGTTGCAGGGCGGTGCTGCGGTTGTCCAGCAGGATCAGGTCGGCCGGGAACCTGTCGGCGTTCTCCCAGCTCAGGGCCTCGAAGTAGTCGCCCTGCTCCAGCTTCGTCGGCACCACGATGTCGACGCCCAGCTCCGCGAAGTACATCAGGTCGGTGCTGACCTTCGGGTTGGAGGCGTAGAACACGTCGGGGCTGCCGGACGCGGCGAGAACCTTGATGCCGGGGTTGGCCTTGACGGCCTGCCGGACGCTCTCGGCGGCCGCCTCGAAGCGGGCCTTCGCGTCGGTGACCTTCTGTGCCTTCAGGTCGGCCCCGAGGGCGGCGGCCAGGGCGGCGTACCGCTCGATGGGGCGGTACATCGGCACCCGGGCGGTCTGGATGGCGACGGTGGGCGCGAGGGCGAGGATCTTGTCCTTGCTCTCGTCGGGGACGTACCAGAACGCGCCCGGGTCGTACATGTGGGTGACCAGCAGCTCGGGGCGCAGGGCGGCGTACTTCTCGATGCTGAACTCGCCCCAGACGTTGCCGAGCACGGTCACCTTGCCGACGTCGAGGTCGCCGGCCTGCGGCTCCTTCGAGCCGTCGGAGCGGGTGGTCTCGCCGAAGACGCCGACGAGCTGGCTGTCGAGTCCGAAGTCGACAAGCGCGGCGGCCACGCCGGTGAAGGCGACCACGCGAGTCGGGGTGGCGTCCCGGGTCACCTTCTCGGGCCGGTCGTCGGTGAACGACCACGGGCCGCCGGTGGCGGCCGGCGAGGAGGACTCGTCGGCACCGCCGCAACCGCCGAGCAGGGCGCCGACGGCGAGGGCGCCGCCGGCGGAGAGCAGGCCGCGGCGGGTCAGGCGCGGGCGGGACACGGGTACGGGCATGACGGCTTCTTTCCGCTCCGGGGTGGTCCGATGACCAAGGGCGAGGTTAAGTTACCCTAACCTAAGTTGTTGTCAACAGCCCCTTGCGTCCGATTCCCACCACACAGGAGCCCGCACTGTCCGTCACCGACTCGTCGCCGACCGCACCCGCGCCGGCGGCGGCGCCCCCAGTCCCGCCGCCGCGACGCGGCCGCCCGGCGGCCCGGCTCGCCGGGCTTCTGGCCGCGTTCGCTCTGCTCACGGCCGTGTGCGCGGTCAGCCTCGCCGTCGGCGCGCGGCAGCTCGGCCTCGCCGACGTCTGGGCGGGGCTGTGGGACCCCGCCTCCCCCGCCCACGCCGTGGTGCAGCAACTGCGGCTGCCACGCACCCTGCTCGGCCTGCTCGCCGGGGCCGCCCTCGGGGTCGCCGGCGCGATCATGCAGGCCGTCACCCGCAACCCCCTCGCCGATCCCGGGCTGCTCGGCATCAACGCCGGCGCGTCGGCTGCCGTGGCCAGCTCCGCCGCGTTCCTCGGCGTCGCCACCGTCGGCGGGTACGTCTGGTTCGCCCTGGCCGGCGCGGCGGCCGTCACCGCCCTCGGGTACGCCGTCGGCGGCGGCCGGGGCGCCACCCCGGCCCGGCTCGCCCTCGCCGGGGCGGCGCTCAATGCGGCCCTCTACTCGTACGTCAGCGCGGTGATGCTGCTCGACGCCGCCTCGCTGGAAAAGATGCGGTTCTGGACGGTCGGCTCGCTGGCCAGCGCCGACCTCGCCACGGTGGCCCGGGTGCTGCCGTTCATCGCGGTCGGCCTGGTGATCGCCCTCGCGGCGGCCCGACCGCTCAACGCCCTCGCCCTCGGCGACGACCAGGCCCGCGCGCTGGGCGCCAACCCCGCCGTGGTCCGCGCCGCCGTGATCGTCGCCGTCACCCTGCTCTGCGGCGCGGCCACCGCCGCCTGCGGGCCACTGGTCTTCGTCGGGCTGCTGGTGCCGCACCTCGTGCGCACCCTGACCGGGCCCGACCTGCGCTGGCTGCTGCCGGCCTGCGCGCTGCTCGCCCCCGTGCTGCTGCTCGGCGCCGACGTCGCCGGCCGGGTGCTCGGCCGCCCCGGCGAACTCCAGGTCGGCATCATGACCGCCGTGCTCGGCGGCCCACTCTTCCTGCACCTGGTCACCCGCACCCGGGCGGTACGCGCGTGAGCGTCGTCCGCCTGCGCCACTGGTCGGTGCGGTTCCGGGCCCGCGCACTGCTCGTCGGGCTCGGCTGCGCCCTGGCCGCCGGCGCGCTGGGCGTCGTGTCGATCGGCGGCGGCCACTACCCGATGAGCCCCGCCGACGTGCTGCGCACCCTCGCCGGCGGCGGCACCCCCGCCGAGGACTTCATCATCGGCGAGCTGCGGCTGCCCCGGCTCGTCACCGCGCTGCTCGTCGGCGCCGCCCTCGCCCTCGGCGGCGCGATCTTCCAGGCCCTCGTGCGCAACCCACTCGGCAGCCCCGACATCCTCGGCGTCACCCAGGGCGCGGCCACCGGCGCGCTCGTCGTCGTGGTCGTCGGTGGCGGCACCCTCGCCCTGGCCGGCGCGGCCGTGGCCGGCGGGCTGGCCACCGGCGTCCTGCTCTGGGCGGTCGCCTGGGCGCGCGGCGCGCACGGGCACCGGCTGATCCTCGCCGGCATCGGCGTCGCGGCGATCCTCACCGGCGTCAACGGCTGGCTGCTGACCCGCGCGCAGCTCATGGACGCCGCCCGCGCCGTGCTCTGGCTCACCGGCAGCCTCGACGGGCGCGGCTGGGCGCAGGCGGTGCCCGTCGCCGTCACCCTCGCGGTGGCCGTGCCGGTGGTGCTGTTCGGCTGTGGGCCGGCGCTGCGGATGACCGAGCTGGGCGACGACACCGCCGCCGCGCTCGGCGTACCGGTGCGGGGCCTGCGCACGACGCTGCTGGTCGCGGCGGTGCTGCTGGTCTCCGTCGCCGCGTCCGCCGCCGGGCCGGTCAACTTCGTCGCGCTCACCGCGCCGCACCTGACCCGCCGGCTCACCCGCGCGCCCGGCCCCAACCTGGCCGCCGCCATGGCGCTGGGCGCGGCGATGCTGGTCGCCGCCGACCTGCTCGCCCAGCGCGGCTTCCCCGGCCACCAACTCCCCGTCGGCGTCGTCACCGGCGCGCTCGGCGGCGGCTACCTGGTGTGGCTGCTGGCCACCGAACGCCGGGCCGGCCGGCTGTAGGGAAGGGCACCTTGACAACGCATTCTGTAGAGGAAGGGCCCCTTCCTGACACCCGCCCGGCCCACCATCCCCCGACAGAGAACGGAGCACTGCCCATGCGGCCCGGCACCCCCCGGCTCAGCGGCGACGGGCTGACCCTCGCGTACGACAGGCGGACCATCGCCGAGCGGCTCACCGTCGCCGTGCCCGACCGGTCCTTCACCGTCGTCATCGGGCCCAACGCCTGCGGTAAGTCCACCCTGCTGCGGGCCCTGGCCCGGATGCTGAAGCCGACGGCCGGCACGGTGCTGCTCGACGGGCGGGACATCCACGCCCAGCCGGCCCGCCGGGTCGCCCGCACCCTCGGCCTGCTCCCCCAGACCTCCATCGCCCCCGACGGCATCACCGTCGCCGAGCTGGTGGCCCGGGGCCGCTACCCGCACCAGGGGCTGCTGCGGCAGTGGTCCCGCGACGACGAGCGGATCGTCGGCGAGTCGATGGCCGCCACCGGCGTCGCCGACCTCGCCGACCGCCTCGTCGACGAGCTGTCCGGCGGGCAGCGGCAGCGGGTGTGGATCGCCATGGCCCTGGCCCAGCAGACCGAGCTGCTGCTGCTCGACGAGCCCACCACGTTCCTCGACATCGCCCACCAGATCGAGGTCCTCGACCTGTGCGCGACGCTGCACGAGGAGCAGGGGCGCACGCTGGTCGCGGTGCTGCACGACCTCAACCAGGCCGCCCGGTACGCCAGCCACCTCATCGCCATGCGCGACGGGCAGGTGGTCGCCGCCGGCCCGCCCCGGGCGATCGTCACCGCCGACCTGGTCGAGCGGGTGTTCGGGCTGCCCTGCCGGGTCATCGACGACCCGGAGACGGGCTCGCCGCTCGTGGTCCCGGCCGCCCGCCGCGTACCGACCGCGTCGGCTGTGGTGCCCATAATCGATGCGTGACTGCTGTAGGCACACGCTTCTCACTCACCGTTGCCCGCGCGCTGGAAACCGCCGACTTCTCCATCCGACAGGTCGCCCCGGGGGATCACCGGAAGCTCTACAACCTCGTCCGTGTCACGATGTCCACCCTCGCGCCCGTCGACAGCTTCTACATCGCGTTCCTCCGCGACGAGCACATGCTGGTGATCCCCTATGTCTACGACGGGAACGAGCACGAACACGCGGGTTTCCAGACCTACGGCCCGGACGGACTCACCGCGTGGATCAAGAAGAACGCGCGGCCGTACCGGTACGGGTCCGACAAGGGCCACCTGCTCCACAGGGGCCACACCTTCGGCGATCACGAACGCCTTTCGCGCGATGCCGTCGTCGTCCCGCTGCTGGAGTCCTCCGAAGACGGCCAGCGGGTCGTCGGGCTCGCGTCGATGCTGACCTATCAGCCCGACGCATACAGCGACGAGGCTGTCCGGGCGTTCGAGTGGCTGGCCCGCCGGACGATGCGCGCGCTGGCCCGCGAGCGGGAAGACGCGCATGAGCTGGCCGGGTTCGCCGAAGAAGGAAGTCGGAGCCCGCTGATCCAGGGCTCCGTCCCTGGTGTCGTCGAGATGGTCACCCACGCGCTGAACTCCATGACAGTGCGAATCACCGCGGCGATCCACCGCCCCGCCGGCGACCTCGACGCCGCCGACCGCGCCCTCCACGATCTGCTGGAGCAGTGTGAGCGACTGCAGACCGACATCGCCGAGCTCCTGCTGATGCCCACGAACGAGGGCGCTGACCTGCTTGCGACGCTCACCCCCAGAGAGCGTGAAGTCGCCGGGCTCATCGCCGACGGCCTGACCAACGAGGAGATCTCCACCCGCCTGGTCATCTCCGAGAAGACGACCAAGACGCATGTGACCCGCATCCTCAAGAAGTTCGGCGTCCGCCAACGATCGGCCGTCGCCGCCAAGCTGCGGCCGTTCTGACGCGCGGGTACGACTTTGTCGCACCCGCGCGACGAGCGCAGATACGCACCGGGTCAATAGCGCCGGGCGCGCCGTCCTCCGACGATGAGAGGAGTTGCCCCAGCCGGCCGCCGCCCGCGGTGGACAAAGAGAGGAACCCAGCATGAGAACAGTGACCGGAAACCGAAAGGTGCTGCACCGGCTCGTCACCGTGCTCGCGACCACCACGGCGCTGCTGCTGTCCGCCGCGACGACCGCCCACGCCGGAAGCGCCAGCGGTGGCAGCAACTACTACGACGGCAAGAACCCGGCGACCACCAAGGACCCGTCCGGCGTCTACTGCAACGTCAACGCCTCGCAGATCGCCACCCGGCCGATCACCGACCGCTACACCGGCCAGCAGGTCGCCACCCTCCAGATCTTCTACTCCTGGTCCTGCCAGTCGAACTGGATCCGCGTGACCGGGAACCCGTACGGTGGCAACACGACCAAGAACATCTTCTCGTCACTCGGGGGTTGGAACAGCGAGTCGGATCCCGGGTACGGGTCGAGCTACTCGATGATGGTCTACGCGCCGGGAACGACGCAGATCAACGGCGAGGTGACCCTGTGGGCCCCCGGGATCAACGAATACAACTGGAAGGCGAAGGGCACGTTCGCTCTGTAGACGCACGCTGACAAGACTCCCGCCGCGTCCCGGCCGTCGACCTCCCCGGGTGATCAAGAGGTTTGCGTCACGGCGGGGCCGGATGATGACGCAAACCTCTTGATCAACGCGTGCGGGGCAACGCGTGCCGGGCAACGCGTGCGGGGCAACGCGTGCGGGGCAACGCGTGCCGGGAGGGGCGGGCGGGATGCGGGTGACGCGGGTCAGGTGGTCAGGGCGCGTTGGATCTGAGAGATCAGCACGCTGCAGGCGTACCGGTCGGTGGCGCCGACCATACCGAGGATGGTCGCCGGGTGCGGGCCGTTGTCCGTGGCGGCCGGGTCGTAGTGCATGAACACGACGAGCTGCCCGCGGTCGATGAACGGGGCGAGGACAGGCTCGGCGTCGAGGCCCGGCGCGAGCGTGAAGAAAGTGGTCATGGCGCACGGGGGCTGCCCCAGCAGGGAACTGCGGTGCAGCACCGACGTGGTGGCCGCGCTGACCCGGAAGTTCGGTCGATGACCCGTAGCTCACCGTTTCGGCCGACCCCGGCGTCGAACGAGCAGTACCCCCGGTACCCGAGGGCGCTGGCCTTTCGGACCCCTGCCGTCAACGCTTCGACCAGTTCCGTGGGCGGTTGGTCGTCGTCGAGCACGCAACCGACCCACGTCGAGGTGGGCTGCGGCAGGTGTACGGACGCACCGAAGTACTCGAGTCGAGGGTGAGCTGGACCTGCGGGCGTTGATGGCCGCCCTCGGCGACGTGCACCGCCGACACGAAGCCCTACACGCCCGCTACCGACGGGTCGACCCACCCGTCGCGATCATCCCGCCCAACCCCGGCATGCCACAACTACTCCTACTCACCGACGCCACCACCACACAGGACGCCCTCGACCAACTCGCCGACGCCGTCCAACAACCCCTCGACTACACCCAAGGCCGCAACTGGCGCACCGCCCTCATCCGCGACCGCTCCACCAACCGCACCCTCCTCGGCATCGGCATCCACCACATCGCCTTCGACGGCTGGTCCCACACCATCCTCGTCCGCGACCTCACCCACGCCTACACCGCCCGCGCCACCGGCAAGACCCCCGAATGGGACCGGCCCGCACCCACCCTCCACCACACCTACGACGAACACACCCGACTCCACGACGCCGCCGACCTGGCCACCCAACGCGAATACTGGCGCACCCAACTCCACCGCCTCCCCTGCCAAGGCGACGGCGAGCTCAAAGTGCCGCTGGAACAAGCCCTCGCCTGGGGCCCAAAGGCCGGGCACATCCTCACCGTCAGCCCGCAGATCCTGCAGCGCTGGGACCAGGCGGCCCGCGAACACCGGTTCAGCCGCTCCAGCTACTTCGTCGCCGCCTTCGCCACCGCCCTGCGCGCCGTCCACCAACAGGACGACATGCCCGGGTTCGCGTACCAGGACAACGCGGTGCTCCCGCTGGACCTGCCCGGCTGCCGCACCGAGGAGGTCGTCGAGCCGTACGCCCGGGAGGTGATGAGCGGGCTCACCGTCGAGGCGATCCCCCGCCACGCCGACGCCCTGCTGCGCATCACCATCCGCACCGATCTGCTGCCGTTCGCCCTCGCCGAGGAACTGGGCGCCCACATGCTGCGCTTCCTCGAAGCTGGGCCCCAGGTCACCGGCCCGGCGCGCTGAGGGAACCACCGTCCGGCCCGTGGCGGTCGCCGGCCCGCCGGTGCCGGTCGGCCGCCCAGGCGTACGCGTGGGCGAGCAGCCGGTCCACCTCCGGGAGCAGGTCGACGCCGGGACGCAGGACGCACGCCCAGCCGTGCAGGCCGTACGCGGGGTGGGGCAGGACCTCGTCGTGCCGGGTGAAGTCGATGCCCGCGCGGTGGTCGGGAAAGCGCGCGGGCGGGTAGCCGAACCGGCGCTGGAACTCCGCGCGGCCCAGCTCGACGTTGAGGCGGTAGACGTCCGGCCGGTCGAGGCGCGAGTCCTCGTCGAACCCGGGTGTGTCGTGCGCGACGATCGTGGCGAACGGCCGGCGGCGGTCCGGGCCGACGAAGAAGAACCGCTCGCCCCAGCTGGCCCGGGGCGCGCCCGACGCCGCGTCGGCCCGCACCTGCGTGACGCCGGGCAGCCCGAGGATCCGCTGGGCGAGTTCGTCCTCGGTCGGCACGTCGGTGGCGGGGGCGCGCGAGGGAGGCTGAGTCATGGTCTCTACCGTATCGTTGAACTCCCTTGTGAAGCTCGGGCCGGCATCTGAACGGCAGGGCCAGCGAGAAGCATCAAACGGGAGGACAGGTGCGCAGGAGCCCCTACCGGCCGACCGACCTCGCGCGCGAGCACGGCATCTCGACGCAGACGGTCCGCAACTACGAGCGCGACGGGGTGTTGCCCCCGGCCCGGCGCACACCCAGCGGCTACCGCGCCTACACGACCGTGCACGTCCGGGCGCTGCGGGCCTACCTGGCGCTGATCCCGGCGCACGGGTACGCCACCAGCGGCGAGATCATGCGCGCCGCCAACGCCGGTGACCTGGACACCGCCCTGCGGGCGATCGACCGCAGCCACGCCCAGCTGCTACGCGACCGGGAGACGCTCGACGCCGTCGAGGTGGCCGTGAGCCTGCTCACAGGGTCACCGGCGACGACCCGACCCGACCGGCCGCCGACGGGCCGACCCGACCGGCCGCTGGCGATCGGTGGCCTCGCCCGCCGGATCGGCGTGACCCCGGCGGCCCTGCGCAAGTGGGAACGGGCCGGGATCCTCACGCCGGGCCGGGGCGCGGCCACCGGCTACCGCCTCTACTCGGCCGACGACGTGCGCGACGCCGAGCTGGCCCACCTGCTCCGGCGCGGCGGCTACCGGCTGGACCACATCGCCACGGTCGTGCGGCAGGTCCGCGACGCCGCCGGCACCGAGCCGCTGGCCGAGTCCCTGGAGAACTGGCGGCGGCGGCTCACCGACCGGGGCCGGGCCATGCTCACCGCCGCTGTACGACTCGCGGAGCACCTGTCCCCGCCGGACGTCTGACCTGCGCGGCGCGGCGGCCAACGCCTGGCCGGCACGCCGGGGCGGAGCAGGCACCCGCGCGGCGCGGCCGGGTCAGGCGCCGGGGCATCTCCCGGAGAGTGCGTAGCGCAGCAGGACGACGTCGCCGATCTGGCGGACCTCCGCCAGGCCGGCGCGGCGGCCTGGGTGCCACGGAAACCGGCCCTCGCCGGGGAAGCGCGGCGCACGGCGGTCGCCGACGAAGAACGGGGCGACCACCAGGTGCAGCTCGTCGGCGAGGCCCGCGCCGAGGAACAGGGCGTGCACGGCCGCCCCGCCTTCCACCATGAGCCGGTGTACCCCCCGGGCGGCCAGGTCGGCCAGCACCCGGCAGGGGTCGACCGGATCGCCGCCGTCGGTGACCGTGGCCAGTGCGCCGAGCCGGTGCCGGGTGCGCGCCAGCACGGACGTGGCGCAGTAGACGACCCGGTCGGCGTCGCCGACGGTGAAGAACCGGGCCGCCGGGTCGAGCTCACCGCTCGCGGTGACGGTCACCTTCGTCGGCGACGGCGGCAGGCCCCGGGCGGTCCGCTCCTGCCGGCGCTGCGGCGAGCGGATCACCAGGCGCGGATCGTCGACCCGGACGGTGGCCGCGCCGACGAGGATCGCGTCGCAACCGGCCCGCACGGCGTCGACCCGGTCCAGGTCCGCCTCGTTGGACAGCAGCAACCGCTGGTCGGTGGCGTCGTCGATGTAGCCGTCGATCGACATGGCGCAACTGAGCAGCACGTACGGCCGCCGCGGGTCGGGCGTACCGGCGGCGTCGGGCCCGGCGTCCTGCGGAGCCGGCGCGGCGTCGGTCACCGGACGAACGGGAGGTCGATGGTGTGGGCGGCGCGGTCCACCTTGGCCGCGAGGTAGCCGGCGTTGGCCTCGGACAGGTGCAGCCCGGTGGGCACCCGCTCGGCCACCTCGATGCCGAGCCGGCGCAGCTGGTCAGCCTTGTCGGGGTTGTTGCTGAGCAGCGCCACCCGGCCCGCGCCGAGGGCAGCCAGCATCTGCGCGGCGACGGTGTAGTCCCGCTCGTCCGCGCCCCGGCCCAGCGCCAGGTTCGCCTCGTAGGTATCCAGACCGGCGTCCTGCAGGGCGTACGCGTCGAGCTTGGCGTACAGGCCGATGCCGCGCCCCTCCTGGCGCAGGTAGAGCAGGAGCCCGCCGGCGTCGGCGATCCGTTCGACCGCCTCGCGCAACTGCGGCCCGCAGTCGCATCGCTGGCTGCCGAACACGTCCCCGGTCAGGCACTCGCTGTGCGGGCGGACCAGCGGGGGCGGCCCGCCGGCGGCGGCCCGGTCCAGCGCGACCGACCAGTCACCGAGCCCGAACGCCAGATGCTCCCGGCCGTCGACGAGGCCGTGGAACGAGAACACCCGGGCGGTGGTGGCGTAGCCGTCGGGGAAACGCAGCGGGACCGTCACCTGGGTCCGGATGGTCGCGACGGGCAGTGCTTCGGACATCGGTCTCCTTCGTCGGACGGTCAACCGTGCACGCCGGTGCGCGCCGGACGCGACGCCCACCAGGCGGCGCGGGCGGTGACGACGGGGGTCGGGGCGGTGACGACGGGGGCCGGGGACACGACGCCGGCCGCAGCGGGCGGCGGGAGCCGGCGGGCCAGCAGCACCACGGCCCCGGGCAGGCTCGCCGCCAGCGCCAACGCCCCGTACACGGTGGCGGCGGCGACGCCCTGGGCAGCGGTCAGGCCGGCTGCGGCGAACGCCCAGGCGGCCACTCCCTCGCGCGGCCCGAAGCCGCCGACGTTCAGCGGCAGGATCATCGCGAGCAGCGCGAGCAGCGTCAGCGGCAGCAGCCGGGACAGCGGCGCGTCGGCGCCCGCCGTGCGGGCCGCGACGACGAACGTGGCCAGGTGACCGGCCATCACCACGGCGGAGGCGACCAGCACGCCGGCCCAGGTCCGGCGGCCCAGCACGCCGGATCGGACGTCGGCCACGGCGGTGCGCAGCGCCCGCGCCCACCGGGACGCCCCCGACCGGGGCGCGACGCGCCCCAGCAGCACCGCGCCCAGCGCGGCGGCGGCCACCAGCGCCGCCACCGCCGGCAGGTGCGGTCGCACCGGCGACGGGAACGCGGACAGCACCCCCACCGCGAGGACCACCGTGACCGCCTGGCCCGCCGTGCGCTCCCAGACCACGGCCCGCACGCCCCGGCCGACGTCCCCGCAGTCGCGGCCGTGGCGCACCGCGCGGTCCACGTCGCCGAGCACCCCGCCGGGCAGGGTGGAGTTGAGGAACGCGGCCCGGTAGCAGTGCGCCACCGCCTCGCGCAGCGGCAGCCGAACACCCAGCCCGCCAGCGACCAGGCTCCACCGCCAGGCGGCGCAGACGGTGGTGACCAGGCCGATGCCCAGCGCCGCCGCGAGAGCCGCGCCGTCGATCAGGCGCAGCCCGGCGACGAACGGGCCGCTGCCCAGCCGCCACAGCAGGGCCGCCAGCACGCCGACTCCGGCGAGGGTGCGCGCCCACCCCCAGAACGACCGGGGCAGCCGGACGCCCCGCGCGGCGGGCGACGCCGCCGGTTCCGTGCTCGCTGGCAAACCCGGTCCTCCCTGCACGATCATCTTCCTGGCCGGGTTCACGTATGGCACGCCCGGATGGTTCACCCGCAGCCGGCGAGCAGGTCGCGGTGGTCGACCAGGACGTCGAGCGTACCGGCGCGGGCTGCGGCCCGCCGGGCCCGGCCGTACGCCGTGGTGCGCGCGGCCAGCTCGGGTCGTTGCTCACGGGCGGCGCCCAGCCAGCCGGTGAACCACTCGGCCGTCAGTCCGGCGGAGTCCGGGCCGAGCCGCCACGGGCTGGGCCGGGTCAGCACATCGACGCCGCGTCGGGCGAACGCGGCCATGCAGGCGGCGACCGCGTCGGGGCCGAGCAGGGCACCCCGGCCGGCCGCGACGCGCCGCTGGTGGTCGTCGAACGCGGCGGCGACCTCGGCGTCCAGCGGGTCGGCGGGGCTCAGCTCCACCCGGCCGACCACGGTGAGGGTGAGCAGGGTGGGCCGGCCGGCGCAGGCCGCCACGATCCGCTCGACCTCCTCGGCGGTGAGCATGTCCAGCAGCGCCGACGCGGTGACCAGGGACGCGTCGGCGAGGTCGGCGGCGGACAGCCGGGTGATGTCGGCCCGCCGGGTCTCGACGGTGACCTCGCCGCCGCCGTCGGCGGCGACACCCGCCAGGGCGCTCCGGGCCCGTTCCAGGAGGCCGGGGTCGCGGTCGTGGAGCACCCAGTGCTGGGGGCCGGGTAGCCGGGGGGCCAGCCACCGGCCCATCGACCCGGTACCGGCGCCCAGGTCGTGGATCACGACCGGCCGGTCGGCCGCGAGGCGTCGGCGCACCGGCGTCAGCAGGTCCGCCGCGCGGGCCGCCGCGTCGGCGGGCTCCCGCAGCCGCAGCCAGTCGGCGAAGGCGGCGGTATCGTCGCCGTCGCTCATGTGCCCCACCGCCGCCCCGCTGCCGTGGCCGTCGCGCGGGCGGACCGTCGGGCCCCCGCTGCCGTGTGCGTCGCTCATGTCGCCGCTCCCTTCAGGACCGCCGCGAGGATGGTGGAGGTGGTCGACCAGTCGGCCAGGGCCGGCCGGCGGGCGCGGGCGGCGCGGCGCAGCCGCCCCCGCAGGCCGGCGTCGCCGAGCCAGTCGCGCAGCGCCCCGGCCAGCGCCGCCGGGTCGTCGGGCGGCACCAGCAGGCCGGGGCGTTCGCCGTCGGTGGCGCGGCCCAGCGCCTCGGGCAGGCCGCCGACGTCCGTGGCCAGCACCGGGATCCCGCGCGCGAGGGCCTCGGTGACGACCATCCCGTACGTCTCGACGCGCGAGGCCAGTACCAACAGGTCGGCGGCGGCGTACGCGGCGGCCAGGGCCGGACCGGTGCGCGGCCCGAGCAGCTCCACCCGCCCGGTCAGGCCGGACCCGGCGGCCTGCCGGCGTAGCCGCCGCACGTAGGCGGGGTCGCGGGTCAGCGCGCCGACGCAGGCGCACCGCCACGGCAGGTCCGCCACCGCCGCCAGGGCGGCCAGCAGCACGTCGTGCCCCTTGTGCGGGGCAAGGGCCGCGACGCAGAGCAGCGCCGTTCCGGCGGCCGTGCCGGCAGCCGGCGGGGCGGGGTCGACCCCCGGCGCGGCGGCGTGGACCCGGTCGGCGGGCAGCCCGTACCGGTCGAGCAGCCGGCGGCGGGTCCACTCGCTGGTGGTGACGACGGCGGTGGCGGCGGCCAGGGCGCGGGCCTCGGCGTCGTCGTCGCGCGGCTGGTGCACCAGCACGACCGGCCGCAGCCGGCCGGCATGCGCCCGCAGCGCCTCCGGCGTGACCGAGGCGACCAGCCCGTCGAGCAGCACCACCGCGCCGTCGGGCAGGGCGGCGAGCCGGGCGGCGAGGTCGGCTCGCGCTGCCGGGCCGGGCGTCGGCCAGTCACCGGGCACCGGATGCTCGCGGACCCGCCAGCCGGCGTCGGCCAGCCCGGCGCAGACCCGGCGGTCGTAGTGGTTGCCGCCGCTGGGCGTCGCCGGATCGTCGATGTCGCCGGGGAGCACCACGTGCACCTCGGGGCGGGCACCGGCGGGGGTGCCGGCGACGGCCGCCCCACCGGCGGGAGCGCCCCCGCCGCCCGGATCGGCGGCTGTCACAGGGGCCGCTCGTAGCTGGCCCAGGCGACGTGCGACTCGTGCAGGGTGACGGTGATCCCGGCCAGCCCTCGCGCGCCCGCGCCGAGGTCGCCGGCGTGCACCCGGTCGGCGAGCCGGTCGGCGACCGTGCGGGCCAGCACCTCCGTGGTGGTGTTCACCCCGGCGAACGCGGGCTCGTCGTCGAGGTTGCGGTAGGTCAGCTCGCCGAGGACGGCGCGCAGCTGTTCGGTCGCCAGGCCGATGTCGACGACGATGCCGTCGGCGTCCAGGTCGGGGCGGCGGAACGTGGCGTCGACGACGAACGTGGCCCCGTGCAGGCGCTGGGCCGGGCCGAAGACGTCGCCGCGGAAGCTGTGGGCGATCATCATGTGATCGCGGACGGTCACGCTGAACACGGGTCACTCTCCTGATAGGTGATGAGGTGGCACAGGGCCGGCAGGCTACCGTCACTGAGGCCGACGAGCACGTCGGGCAGTTCCGCGAACGGCGAGCTGCCGGTGATCAGCGCGTCGAAGGCGGGGTCGGCGAGCAGTTCCAGGGCGAGGGCGAGCCGGTCGGCGTACGTGCGGCTGCCCCGCCGGGCCGGGGCGACCATGCCCACCTGGCTGCTGCGCACGGTCAACCGGCCGGAGTGGAACGCTCCGCCCAGCGACAGCCGCACCGCGCGGTCGCCGTACCAGCTCAGCTCCAGCACCGTGCCCTCCGGGGCGAGCAGCTCCAGCGACCGCTGGAGGCCGTCGGAGGTGGCGCTGGCGTGCACCACCAGGTCACGCCCGCCGGTGGCCCGCTCGGGGGTGGCGAAGTCGACGCCGAGGGCCTCGGCGACGGCGGCCCGGTCGGGGTCGGCGTCGACCAACTCGACCCGTACCCCGGGGAAGCGGGCCAGCAGCGCGGCGACCCCGCAGCCGACCATCCCCGCGCCGACGACGCTCACCCGGTCGCCGACCAGCGGCGGGGCGTCCCACAGGGCGTTCACGGCGGTCTCCACGGTGCCGGCCAGCACGGCGCGGGCGGCCGGCACTCCGTCGGGCACGGGCACCACCGCCGAGACGGGCACGACGTACGCGCTCTGGTGCGGGTGCAGGCAGAACACGGTACGCCCGCGCAGCTGCGCCGGGCCCTGCTCGACGACGCCGACGCTGAGGTAGCCGTACTTCACGGGGGCCGGGAAATCGCCCTCCTGGAACGGGGCGCGCATCGTGGTGTGCTGATCGGCGGGGACCCGGCCGGCGAAGACGAGGGTCTCGGTGCCCCGGCTGACCCCCGAGTAGCGGGCCCGCACCAACACCTCGTCGGGGCCGGGGGCGGGCAGCACCGCCGGACGGATCTCCCCCACCCCGGGCTCCCGCAGCCAGAACGCGTACGCCTCGCCGGTCACCGGAGGGTCCTCGTCGTCACGTCGTCCTCCTCGCGTCGCCCGCCACGCCGAACCGTTCGGCCGGATTCTCCGTGTTGTCTGTCGACAGCCCGTCGAACAGCAGGCTCTCGATCATCAAACACGGAGGCACGGTGCGCAGGGTTCAACACGGTCCGCTGGCGGGACTGCTCAGCCTGTTCGTCCTGCTGGCGGGGATCGGCGCGACCGTCGGCCTCGGCCCGGCCGGTTGGCTCGCCGGCACGGCGTACGGAATGGTCCTCTGCGCGCTGCTCGCCCGTGCGCTGCGCCGGGCGGGCGGGGCCGGCCTGGGGCCGGCGGACGTGGTGACGTTGAGCCGGGCGGTCCTGATCGGCGGGGTGACGGCGCTGGTGGCCGACGGGTTCACCCGGGCCACGCCGGTGCCGCTGCTGGTCGGCCTCGCCGCCGTGGCGCTGCTGCTCGACGCCGTCGACGGGCAGGTGGCGCGGCGCACCGGCACGTCCAGCGACCTGGGGGCCCGGTTCGACATGGAGGTCGACGCGTACCTCATCCTGCTGCTGGGCGTGCACCTGGCGCCCAGCATCGGGGTCTGGGTGCTCGCCCTGGGCGCGATGCGGTACGCGTTCGTGGCGGCTGGCTGGGCGTCGCCGTGGCTGTGCGGGACGCTGCCGCCGCGGCAGTGGCGTAAGGTCGTCGCCGCGCTCCAGGGCATCGTCCTGGCCGTCGCCGCCGCCGGGGTCCTGCCGCCGGCGGCGGCGGCCATGCTGCTGGCCGGAGCGTTCGCCCTGCTCGTGGAGTCGTTCGGGCGCGACGTCGGGTGGCTGTGGCGGCACCGCCCGGTGGCCGACCGCGACGGCGCGACCCTGCGCCGGGACGAGCCGGTCCGGGTGCCGGCCCATCTGCCGGCCTGACCGCCCGCCCCTGCACGGGAGAGAAGACGACGTGACGAACCACACGGACGACCCGACCAGCGCCACCGGCGACGGCACGACCCGCGCCACCGGCGACGGCACCAACGACGACGGCACGACCGGTGACGGCACGAACGACGACAGGACCGGCGACGGACGACGCGCGGCGGACGACGCGGGCCGGCCGGCCGCGGTCCCGGGGCGCGGCCGGCGGGTCCGGCGGGCGGTGACCGGCACGCTGGCCGCGCTGCTCGTGGCCGCCGCCCTCACCGCGCCGGACCAGCTGCGGGAGCTGAACCCGGCCGCGTTCCTGCGACTGCCGGTCGAGGCCCTGGTGGTGGCCGCCCTGCTCCTCGCCCTGCCGCCACGCCCGCGCCGGGTGGTCGCCGCGCTGACCGGGGCCGCCCTGGGTCTGATCACCGTGGTCAGGCTCACCGACCTGGGCTTCCAGGTCGCCTGGGACCGCCCCTTCGACCTGGTGTCGGACTGGGTGCTGTTCGACGACGCGTACGGGTTCCTCGCCGGCTCGATCGGCCGCGCCGGCGCGAGCGGCACCGCCGTGGGCGTCGTACTGCTCGCGGTGGCCCTGCTCGTGGCCCTGGCGCTGGCCGCGCTGCGGCTGGCCGCGCTGCTCGCCCGGCACGACACCGGGGCGAGACGGGCCGTCGCCGCGCTGACCGTCGGCTGGGTCGCCTGCGCCGCCTTCGGGGTGCGGATCGTCCCCGGGGTGCCGGTGGCCGACACCGACGCGACCGCCCTGGTCCGCTACCACTCGGCCCAGCTGCGCGGCGGACTGTCCGATCGGGAGGTGTTCGCCGCCGAGGTCGCCGCCGACCCGTTCCGGGACACTCCGGGCGACCAGCTGCTGACCGCGCTACGCGGCAAGGACGTCGTCGTCGCGTTCGTCGAGAGCTACGGCCGCGACGCGGTGGAGGAGCAGGAGTTCGCGCAGGTCGGCGCGGTGCTCGACGAGGGCACCCGGCGGCTGCGGGCGGCGGGGATCGGCTCCCGCAGCGCGTTCCTCACCTCCCCGACGGCAGGCGGCGGAAGCTGGCTGGCCCACGCCACGCTGCTGTCCGGGCTGTGGATCAACAGTGAGCAGCGGCACCGCAGCCTGCTGGCCACCGACCGGCTCACCCTGGGCGGGGCGTTCCGGCGGGCGGACTGGCGGACCGTCGGGGTGATGCCCGGCGCCCTCGCCGACTGGCCGGAGGGGAAGTTCTACGGCTACGACCGGTTCTACCCCGCCCGGGAACTCGGCTACCAGGGGCCGAAGCTGGGCTACTTCCTCATGCCCGACCAGTACGCGCTGTCGGAGCTGCAACGGCGCGAGCGGGCGGCGGACGGTCACCCGCCGGTGATGGCCGAGATCCCGTTGACCTCCAGCCACTCCCCCTGGACGTCGTTCCCCCGCGTCATCGACTGGGACGACGTGGGCGACGGGTCGGTCTACCACCGCAACTCGGCGGTGGCCGACGTCGGCGGGAAGCCGGTCCGTCGCACCGCCGCCCAGATCCGCGCGGACTACCGGCGCACCATCGAGTACACGCTGAAATCGCTGATCTCCTACGTCGAGACCTACGGCGACGACGACCTGGTGCTGGTCTTCCTCGGCGACCACCAGCCCTCCCCGGTCGTCACCGGCGAGAACGCCAGCCGGGACGTGCCGGTCACCATCGTGGCCCGCGACCCGAGGGTGCTCGACCGGATCGACGGCTGGCAGTGGCAGGACGGGCTGCGGCCCGGCCCGGGCGCGCCGGTGTGGCGGATGGACAGCTTCCGGGACCGCTTCCTCACGGCGTTCGGGTCCCGGCCCGGCCCCGCGCCGTCCGCGCCGCCGGCCGCCGCGCCCCGTTGACCGATGGGCGTACGGGCGGGTCGGGCGGGTCGGGCCGCTCCGGCCTCCGGGCCGGTCAGGCGGCCTCCCGCCCGGCGCGCGAGGGCTCGGGCCGGGCCGGCGCGGCGGGGGCGGGGCGGGGCGCGGGGAGTTGCGGGCCGGTGGCCGCGTCGCCCCGGGCCAGCCGCATGGCGCGCTCGGCGTTCACCAGCGGACTACAGGGGGCCTGCTGGCCGCCGCAGAGCAGGTTGCGGCAGCAGCCGGTGGCGTCGGGCCGGTGGGCCTCGGCGACGTCGTACGCCAGCCGCCACAGCAGCGTGTCCGCCACGTCACTCGGCGGTGCCGTGTCGTGACTGGGCCGGTGGCGCGTTGTGCCGGACACGCGGAATCCCCTCTCGTCGTCGCCACCCGAACAGGTTGACCGGTATTCCGGCCCGCTGAACCCGCCCCGGGCAGGCGGTTGGTCACACCCCGCCGATTGTCGTTCCCCGCCGCAACTGCGGGCGGGCGGCTGGCGCGATTGGTCCAACCAGTTGACGGGTTGATGTGGGCGGGGCCACACTGCACCGCATGACGTTCGTTCCCGTCCCCCGGGGTTCCGTCTCCGACCACGTCTTCGGGCAGCTCCGCGACGCCGTCGTCAGCGGCGCGTACCGGCCCGGCGACACCCTGCCCGGCGAGCGGGAGCTGGCCGCCGCGTTCGCGGTGAACCGGCACGCCGTGCGCGAGGCGCTGCGCCGCCTGCAACAGCTCGGCCTGGTCCGGGTCAGTCAGGGCGGCGCGACCCGGGTGCTCGACTGGCGGGTGCACGCCGGGCTCGACCTCGCCCTGTCCCTGGTCCGCTCCGGCGACGTCCTGCCGGTCGGCACACTCGTGCGGGACATGCTGGAGATGCGCGCCTGCATCGGCGTCGACGCGGCCCGGCTCTGCGCCGAACGGGCCGACGCGGCGACGCGGGAGACCGTCACCCGCGCCGCCGAGGAGTACGCGGCGCTCGCGCCGGACCTGCTCCGGATGGACGAGGCCAACATCGCCCTGTGGCGGCACGTCGTGCGCGGCTGCGGCAACACCGCGTACCTGCTGGGTTTCAACAGCCTCGTGGCCGGCGCGCTCGCCGTCGGCGAGGTGCCGCCGCAGCGGCGCGCCGCCGAGCTGCTCGACGTCGGCGGGCACCGGCGGCTCGCCGGGGCGATCGCCGCCGGTCGGGGCGACGACGCCGCAGCGCAGGCCCGGGCCCTGCTCACCGCCGCCCTCACCACCCCCACCACACCCGGAAGGGAATGCCGAGCATGATCCCCGCCGTGCTCTACGCCGTGCCTGCGTTCCTGCTGCTCGTCGTCGTGGAGGCGCTGTCCTACCGGTTCGCCCCCGACGACGACGAACGCGGCTACGAGCTGCGCGACACCACCACGAGCCTCACCATGGGCGCCGGCAGCCAGGTGATCGGCTTCCCGTGGAAGCTGCTCACGATCGGCCTGTACGCCGGGCTGTGGACCGTCGCGCCGGTCCAGCTCTCCCCCACCAGCGTCTGGACCTGGGTGCTGCTGTTCCTCGCCGACGACCTGGCCTACTACTGGTTCCACCGCACCCACCACGAGGTGCGGCTGTTCTGGGCCAGCCACGTGGTGCACCACTCCAGCACGTTCTACAACCTGTCCACCGCGCTGCGGCAGAGCTGGACGCCGATGACGTCGCTGCCGTTCTGGCTGCCGCTGGCCCTGCTCGGCATCCCGCCGTGGATGATCTTCCTCCAGCAGTCGGTCAGCCTGCTGTACCAGTTCTTCCTGCACACCGAGCGGGTCCGGATGCTGCCCCGGCCGATCGAGTGGATCTTCAACACGCCGTCGCACCACCGCGTCCACCACGGCGTGAACGCCGAGTACCTGGACCGCAACTACGGCGGCATCCTGATCGTCTGGGACCGCCTGTTCGGCACCTTCGAGCCGGAACGCGCCCCCGCCCGGTACGGGCTGACGAAGAACATCGGCACGTACAACCCGCTGCGGGTGGCCACCCACGAGTACGCGGCGATCTGGGCCGACGTGCGCGCGGCGGCATCCTGGCGGCACCGGTGGGGCCACCTGTTCCGCCGGCCCGGCTGGCAGCCGGCCCGATGAGGCGGCTCGCGCCCTTCGGGCTGGTCGTCGCCGTCGAGCTGGTCGGCGTCGCGCTCGACGACATCGTGCTCCAGTGGCTGGCCAAGCCGCTGCTCGCCCCGCTGCTGCTGCTCTGGCTGCTGTGCCCCGGCCACCGGCGCCCCGCCGGCCGGCAACCCGTCGACGGGCGGCAACGCCCCGACGGCCGGCGGCGCTTCGACGCGGTCGCGCTCGGGCTGGTCTTCGCCACCGCCGGCGACGTGGCGCTGCTGCTGCCCGGCGAGCCCGCGTTCCTGATCGGCATGGGCTTCTTCCTCGGCACCCAGGTCAGCCTCATCGTGGCGTTCACCCGGCACCGACGGCCGCCGGTGGCGGCGGTGGCCGGCTACCTCGCCCTGTGGGCGCTGGCCAACGCCGCGCTGTGGGGCTCGCTCGGTCCGCTGCGGCTGCCCGTGCTCGGCTACAGCCTCGCGCTGTGCCTGATGGCCGCCGCCGCGGCCGGCGTGTCGGCCCGCGCGGCGGTCGGCGGGGCGCTCTTCCTCGGGTCCGACCTGCTGATCGGCGTGGACGCGGCCGGCACCGCCCTGCCCGGCCACGGCCTGCTGGTGATGGGCACCTACATCGCCGCGCTGCTGCTGCTCACCACGGCATGGGCGGCGGCCGGCACCCCGGACGCGCCCGGCCGTCCGGGGCGGACCGGGCCCGCGCCCGCGCCCGACCCGGCGACCCCCTGAGCCGCCGCCGACCCGCCCCGGATCGGGGGCGGGCCGGGCGGGCGGCGCGGGCGGTCAGTGCCGGCGGCGGCCGTACGCGCCCGCAGCGATCGACACGCCGATCGCCGCGAAGACGACCTGGATGAACAGCTCGATCCAGTCGACGCCGCGGGTCTCGTCCACCCCGAGCGCGCCGGCCACCAGCGTGCCGAGGATCGCGGCCACCACGCCGATCAGCAGGGTGAGCCAGATCGGGATGTTCTGCTTGCCGGGCACGACCAGCCGACCCAGCGCGCCGATGATCAGACCGACGATGATGGCGGTGAAGAATCCGGTGACTTCCACGGTGGGCCGTTCCTCTCGAGGGGTTCTGTCGCCTGCGCCCTCCACGATGCCCCCGCCGGGCGGGCGGCAAAACTGCCATTGGGCCTGAACACGGTGTTCTTCACACGACTGTCATGGTCCCGCGCGACAACCGTCACGCGCGGGCGGCGGGTCGGCCGAGTGGGCGTATCGGGCGGCCCGCTCGGCGAGCCACAGCCAGCGGCGCTGCACCTCGCCGCCGGTGGCCGCGACCATGGCGAGGGCGTCGCCGCGCACGGCGTCCAAGGCCGCCGCGGTGGCCGCCGGGTCGTCGAGCAGGGCCGCGCCGTCGCGGAACGCCTCGGCCTCGGCCGACCCGCCGAAGCGGGGGGCGACCTCGTCGCGCCAGAAGTCCGCCCAGGCCAGCTCGGGGTTCCAGGAGAATCGGGCGTACGCCAGGTAGCTGATTTCGTTGGTCGGGTGGTAGGCCGCCGCCTCGGCGAAGATGGTCAGTCCGCGCATCCCGGCCGCCCCGGCGCGGGTGGCCATGTCGGCGTACATCTCGGGCACCCAGGAGTGGCGCTGCCGGTTCCACTGCGACCCGGCGTGGGTGCGCAGCACGTTGGTGGTGTGCGGCAGCCGGTCGACGTGCTCGGCGGTCAGGCGGTCCCGGTTGTCGCACCAGAAGCCCCGGTTCACGCAGTACTGGTAGGCCACGTCGTCGGGCAGGTCGGCCAGGGGCTGCTGGGCGTCGAGGTCGAAGATGTTGTCCCAGTAGACCTCGACGAGGTGGCGCAGCGGCACCCCGGCCGGGCCGGGGCGGCGGGCGGTCTCCAGCAGCGTCGGGTAGACCGACCGCATCGCCTCGTACGACCAGGAGGTGCGCTCGCCGCCGGCATGGGCGGCGCAGCGGGCGCAGGCGCAGCTTCCGTAGTCGCCGGTCTCGAAGTTGATCCCGCCGATAGGCAGGGTGTCCAGCAGCCAGTCGATGGCGTCGCGGTGCCAGGCCAGGTTGTCCGGCTGGGACGGGCAGGCGGCCATCATGTACTCGCTGGCCGGGAAGTGCAGGTCGCCGAACTCGTCGATGTCGAAGCCGACCTTCTTCGGCAGCTCGGCGGCCAGGTCGGGGCGCGGGCGCAGCCAGGTGGCCAGGTTGTAGCGGTGCCGGCCGTCGAAGTAGATCCCGCCGTAGGCGTTGACGCCGATGCCGGCGATGATTCGCACGCCCCGGGCGTTGGCGTACTCGCACAGGTCGCGGGCCGCCCCGACGCCGCCGTGGGCGTCGCGCAGCAGCCCGTACACCACGATGCCGCCGATCCGTTCCTGGCTGCAGAAGTCGACGAGCCGCCGGTAGTCCGCGCCGAACGCGTCGGCGGACTTCGCGTACGGGTTGAGCGCGCCGATCTCCTGCTGGCCGAGCTGCCGGGTGTCCCAGTTGGTGGAGTGGTCCCAGGTCCACAGGGTGCGCAGCGGCAGCCCGGGCGCGGTGGCGGACGCGCCGACGGGCAGGCCGGCGGGGGTGGCCCGGCCGACGAGTTCCCGGGCGGCATAGACCAGGCCCGCGAACGGGTCGCCGGTGAGCCGGACCTCGCCGACCTCGGGCACGTCGACGCAGTGGCCGCCCTCGGGCAGCGCCGGATCGAAGGCGAGGCGCACCGGCACGGCGTCGGGGCCGCCGTCGCCCCACGCCCCGCGCAGCAGAGCGGCGGCGTACGGCGCGTGCTCGGCCCCGAGCACCCGCACGCCGGGAACCTGGCGGTACGACGACATCATGTCCTCCCGAGGGTGTGGCTCGTGGCGGCGAGGTAGTCGGCCACGTCGAGTGTGGTCCACACCCCGTGCCGCCAGTAGGGGTCCCGTTCGACGAGGGTGCGGGCGGCGGCCGCGTCGGCGGCCCGCAGCACCAGCACGGAGGCGGTCAGATCGGCGTGCGCCCCGGCGAGCAGGGCAGTGCCGTCGGCGAGCAGTGCCCGCACGTGCGCCAGGTGCGCGGCCCGGTGGGGTTCGCGCCGGACGGCGGCGTCGGCGGCGAAGGCGGCGGTGACGAGGTACGTCGGCTCGAAGCGCAGGGGCGCGCCGGCGTCGGGAGCCGGGGCACTCACGCCTCGGCCCCGATCGCGCCGAGGAGCCGTCGCATGGCGACCCGGTAGACGGCCTGCGGGCGGCCCGCGCCGGTGCTCACGTGCACGCCGACCTCCTCGGCGAAGCCGGCCGCGCGCAGGGCCTTGAGCAGCCGGCGGGCGGAGCGCGCCTCCACCCCGTACGCGTCGGCCAGACCCCGGGCGGTGACCTGGTCGGGGTCCATCTGGTGCAGGGCCTCCAGCAGCCGGCGGGTCGACAGCGGCCCGATCCGGAGCTGCTCGGAGACGCGCAGCACGCCCGGGGCGGTTTCCCGCAGCCGGGGACGCACGGCGGTCTCCCGGCTGGAGTAGACCTCCCCGTCGGGGAAGACCACGTGGGTATCGCCGCTGTGCCGGCCCAGCGCGAGGGCCTTGCGGGCGTTGTCCTCGGCGGCGGCGATCGTGGTGCCCGCGCCGAAGCCGACGGCGTGTTCGACGTCGACCCCGCGCAGGGTGAGCACGGAGGCGTGCCCGTCGCGGTGCCGGGCGATGGCGCTCTCCACGGTGCCCCGGGTGGTGGTGATCACCATGGTCCGGTCGTCGACCGCGGCGAGTCGGCCGCGCATCCGCTCGGCGTGTTCCAGCAGCGCCTCACGCACCCGCAACCGCTGCCGCTCGGCCTGGTACGGGTCCTGCGCCCGGTGCGTCGACGCGCCGAGGTCGACCATCATCACGGCGATCTGGGTGGCCCGGGACTGGCGCACCTCGGCGGCGAGCCAGGCCCGGCGCAGCGCGTCGCGCACCGAGGCGCGGGTGTGCTCGACGCGCCACACCGGGACCCCGCTGTCGGCCAGGTCGCGGTGCACCGCGCCGAGGCACGTCAGGCACGCCTCGACCGCGCCGGAGGCGTACCGCTCGCGGTGGTAGGCGGTGACCTCGCCGAGGCTGGCGAAGAGCAGCCCGGATGAGTCGGCGATCGGCAGGATCTCCGTGGGCGGGGCGACCTCGATGTCATGGTACGTCTCGCGGACGATCTCGGCCTCGATGGTGTCCACGCTGACCCGAGGCAGCTTCCCGCCGGTGGCCAGCAGCATCCGCGACAGGGTCCGGTACAGGTCGATGCCGGCGTGCGGGACGTAGTCGATCTCCGCCCGCAGGTCACCGGCCGCGCTGGCGAACGCGTACGGGATGCGGCCGGTGAACAGCAGCACCTGGCACACCTCGTCCAGCTCGCGGGCGAGGTCGGGTGCCTGCTCAGGCCGGGTGTAGGCGCGCGCGGTGACCGTGTCCGCGCGGCCCTCCCCGGCCGCCACCTCCTGCGCGAGCCGGATCGAGTCCTCCGGGCCGATGATCCCGATCACGATGCTGCCTCCATGTGGTGCGCCCGCTGGCCTGGTGGGGTGGGGTGCTCAGCCAGTGCAGACCGTGCCGGCGAGGCCGGCGCTGACCGGTGACGCCAGCAGGACCAGCACCGAGGCCACGTCCTCGGGGCGACCCAGCGCAGCCTCGACCGCGGCGATCCGCCCGCCTTCGGCGCCGTTGGTCCGCGCCTCGTCCAGCGACCGCCGCATCAGCGGCGTGTCGATGTCCCCCGGGCAGAGCGCGTGCACTCGGATCCCCTGTGGACCTAGCTGTCGGGCCAGCGTGAGCGCCAGGCCGTGCAACCCTCCCTTACTCGCGCCGTAGGGTACCGAGCCGGAGCCGGTCTGCACGCCCGCCTTCGACCCGACCAGCACGAGCACCCCGTCGCCGGGGCTCAGGTGCCGGGCGGCGTGCTTGGCGACCAGGAACGGGCCGGTGAGGTTGACTGCGATGACCTGCGCCCACAGCGCGACGGGCACGTCGCGCACGTCCAGGCCCTGACCGCGCATCACACCCGCGACGTGCAACACGGCGTCGACCCCGCCCAGTTCGGCGGCGGCGGCGTCGAGCGCCTCGGCGACCTCGTCCTCGACGGTGACGTCCACGCCCCGCGAGCAGGCCGTCGCTCCGGCGGCGCGGGCCTGCTCGGCGGCGCGGTCCGCGCCGGCGGAGTCGGCGTCGAGCACGGCGACCGCCGCGCCGGCCCCGACGGCGGCGGCCACGGTGGCCAGGCCGATGCCGGACGCGCCGCCGACGACGACCACCCGCCGGCCCGCCAGCAGGCCGGCGTGCGCGGTGCCGCCGCCAGCCCCCCGACCGGCCGCCGGGATGTCGTCGCTCACGCGCGGACCGTCCGGCGCATCGCGTCCGCCACGGTCGCCGCGTCGGGCACCACGACGGCCTGGAGGGCGGGCGCGGCGGGCATCGGCACGTCCGGGGCGGCCACCCGGGCCACCGGGGCACGCAGGTCGGCGAAGCACTCGGCGGCGGCCCGGGCGGCGATCTCCGCACCGAACCCGCCGGTCAGGTTGGCCTCGTGCGCGACGACCAGCCGGCCGGTGCGGGCCACCGACGCGGCGACCGTGTCGAAGTCCAGCGGGTTGAGCCAGCGCAGGTCGACCACCTCGACGTCGACGCCCTCCTCGGCGAGGGTGGCGGCGGCGTCGAGGGCCGCCGACACCATCCGGGACCAGGCGACGACGGTCACGTCGGCGCCGGGCCGGACCACCCGGGCCCCGCCGATCTCCTCGACCGGGGCGTCGGTGCGCACCGGGCCTCGGGTCGGGTAGAGCATCCGGGCCTCGGCGACGACCACCGGGTCATCGCTGACGACGGCGGTGCGCAACATCTGGTACGCGTCGTCCGGGGTGGCCGGCAGCGCGACACGCAGGCCGGGGGTGTGCGCGAAGTACGCCTCCGGCGAGTGCGAGTGCTGGGCACACGCCCCGGGCGAGTAGCCCTGCTGCATCCGGATCACCAGCGGGGCCTTCCACCGCCCGGCGCTGGAGTAGTGGATGGTGGCGATCTGGTTGACGATCTGGTCCATCGCCACGAACGAGAAGTCGGCGTACATGATCTCGGCGATCGGCCGCAGCCCGGTCATGGCCGCGCCGAGGGCCATGCCGAGAAAGCCGGTCTCGGAGATCGGGGTGTCGAAGATCCGGTCGGAACCGAACCTCTTGTGCAGCCCTTTCGTGGCGCCGAACGGCCCGCCCGGCAGCGCCACGTCCTCGCCGAAGTAGACGGTGTCGGTCCGGCTGTCCAGGGCCCAGGCGAGCGCCGCGTTGACGGCCTGGATGTAGCGCAGCGACTCAGACATAGACATGCTCCCTCGCAGTCGCCGGGTCCGGGTAGGGCACGGCGCGGGCGGCGGTTACGGCGGCCTCGATCTCGGCGGCGACCTCGGCGTCGACGGCGTCGAGCCGGGCGGTCAGGTCGACGTCGGCGGCGGCGCGGATGCGGGTCAGCGGCTCGCGTTCCCGGGCAGCGGCGATCTCGCCGGCCGGGCGGTAGTGCTGCGCGTCGCCGCTATAGTGGCCGACCAGACGCTCGGTCATGGCCTCCACGATGGACGGACCGGAGCCCTCGCGGGCACGGCCCACGGCCTCGGTGACCGCCTCGGCGACGGAGTCGGGATCGTTTCCGTCGACCACCCGGCCCGGCAGTCCGTAGCCGGCGGCCCGCTCGGCGAGCTGCCGCACCCGCACCATGTCGGAGATTCGGGACATCTCGGAGTAGACGTTGTTCTCCACCACCAGCACCAGCGGCAGGTCGAGCACGGCGGCGAGGTTGAGCGCCTCGTGCACGTTGCCCTGGTTCATCGCGCCGTCGCCGATGCTGACCACCGACACCGCCCCGCTGCCGGTGCGCTGCGCGGTGAGCGCCGCGCCCGCCGCGATCGGCACGCCGGCGCCCACGATGGAGTTCTCGCCGACGAACCAGCGGCCTGGGTCCGACAGGTACGGCGAGGCGGCACGCCCGCCGCACAGCGCCGAGTCGCGGCCCATCATCTCGGCGAACAGGCCGGTGAGATCGACACCCCGGGCGATCGCCCAGCCGTGCCCCCGGTAGGTCGAGGTGACGTGGTCCCCGTCGCGCAGCACCCGGCAGGCACCGACCGGGATGGCCTCCTGGCCGTTGCACAGGTGGATCGAGCCCGGGATCTCGCCGGCGTCCTTGAGGGCGGTCAGCCGCTCCTCGAACCGGCGGATCCGGGCCATGAGCCGATAGTCGTCCGGCAGCCCCATCACACCCCCCACAGATAATTGAGCCTTATTTAGGCTCGTTGGTTGTGGAGCCTAGACCAGCAGTCCAAGGCTATGGAAGAGTGTTGAAGCAAGTTTGTGACCGTTATTAGTCTCTAATTTGGGGAGCGGGCATGGAGATCGCCGAGGTCGAGTCGGTGGTGCGCGGCGACGCGCACTTCGTCCAGGTGCACACGACGGACGGGCTGACCGGGGTCGGCCAGTCCGCCTGCTGGGGCTACCCGACGGCGGTGCACGCCGTGGTGGAGACGTTCCGGCCGTACCTGCTCGGCGCGGATCCCCACCGGATCGAGCACCACTGGCACCACCTCTACCGGATGGGCCCGTTCCGCGGCTCGGTGCTCACCGCCGCCGTCTCCGCCGTCGACCTGGCCCTGTGGGACCTGCTCGGCAAGCGGCTCGGCGTCCCGGTGTGGCAACTGCTCGGCGGTCGGGTCCGCGACAGGATCCGGCTGCACCTGCTGCTGGGCGCCACCGGCGCGCAGGCCCTCGCGGCCGAGGCTGCCGTCGCCGTCGCCGACGGATTCACCGCCGTGAAGTTCGACCCGCTGCCGGCGAACCACGGCGACTTGTCGCAGGCCCGCCTCGTCGCCGAGACCGAAGCCACCACGGCGGCGGTGCGCGACACCGTCGGCGCGGACGTCGACCTGCTGATCGAGCTGCACCGCAAGCTCACCCCGTTGCAGGCCGAGGCGGTCGTGCCGGCGCTGGCCCGGCACCATCCCCTGCTGGTCGAGGACCCGATCCAGATCGACAGCGTGAGCAGCCAGGCCGGGGTGACCCGGCGGGCGCCGGGCGTGCCGATGGCCAACGGGGAACGGCTGCACACCATCTGGGAGTTCAAGGAGCTGCTCGCCCAGGGCGGCGCGCAGTATGTCCGGCCCGACGTCGGGCTCGCCGGCGGCCTCAGCCACGCTCGCAAGATTGCCGCGCTGGCCGAGGCACACCACGCGGCCGTGGTCACCCACAACTGCCTCGGCCCGCTGCTGACCATGGCCTCGGTGCACCTCGACACGGCCATCCCCAACTTCGTCACCCAGGAGTACTCGCCGCTGGACGACGCGCTCGCCGACGGCCCGGCCCGGGCCTGCGTGCGCCGCGAGGGCGGCTTCCTGCCGGTGCCGCAGGCCCCCGGGCTGGGCGTCACCCTCGACCTGTCCGACCCCACGCCTCTGGACCTGACCGGCCGGCCGCTGACCCGCATCCCGCTGCGCGCCGACGGCTCCGTCGCGTACGCGGTTTAAGGAAGGGCTCCCTGTTAACGCCTGCGGTAGAGAAGGGAACCCCTCTCACCGCAGACGCAGGGCGCGGCGCGCGGCCGGAGCGACGCGCGCCGCGCTCCTAGGCGGGCGGCGGGTGGCCGGGGTAGCGGAACACCCGGTGCGCCCACAGCGGCTCGCCGTCGGCGTCAGCGATCTCGGCGAACAGGTGGGTCAACGACGCCGTCCACCGGGCCTGCACCTGCGAGGCGGCGGTGACCGCGCATGCCTGGGCGTAGCCCCACCGGGTGCGCAGCACGCAGATCAGCAGCAGGCCGCGCCGGTAGATGGCGTAGTCGTAGATCCCCGCCTCGCCCAGCGACGCGGACAGCTCCGGCCACACCTCGGCGTGCCGGCGCTCGTACTCGGCCTCGGCGCCGGGGCGTAGCCGGTACAGGTGGCACACCTGCTCCCCCGGCCCGGCGGTCGCGCTCACCGCGCGCCCCACCGGGCCGTCTTCGCCGGGGGCGTCACTTGCCGGAGCCGGCCAGCGCGCCGGAGACGAGCTGCCGCTGGAAGACCAGGTAGATGACCAGCACCGGCAGCAGCGCGACGATCAGGCCGGCGCTGACCAGCGGCACCGACACGTCGTACTGGCCGCTGAGCAGGGAGACGCCGACCATCAGGGTCTTGCTGTCCGAGCCGCCCATGATGACCAGGGGCAGCAGCAAATCGTTCCACATCCAGACGAAGTTGAAGATGGCCAGGGCCGCCAGGGCCGGGGTGGCGATCGGGGCGAGCAGCCGGAACAGGATGGTCAGGTGCCCCGCGCCGTCGACCCGGGCCGCCTCAATCAGCTCGTCGGGCACCTGCTGGAAGTAGCCGGCGAGCTGGTACGTGCCCAGCGGCAGCCCGAACGCCGCGTACGCCAGGATCAGGCCCTGGTACTCGCCGGACATGCCCAGGTCGAGCACGGTCTGGTAGAGCGGGTAGATGATCGCCTGGCTGGGGATGGTCAGGGACACGATGATCAGCAGGAAGACGGCCTTCCCGCCGCGGAAGCGCAGCTTCGTCACCGCGTACGCGACCAGCAGCGCGGCGAGCACCGACAGCACCAGCCCGCCGACGGTGGTGATCAGCGAGTTGAGCAGCAGCCGGGGCATGTTCATCCGGCGGAACGCCTCGAGGTAGTTGTCCAGGGTGATCCCGGCGGGCAGGCCCAGCGGATCGTGGGCGAAGCCGGCCTGCGTCTTCAGCGAGCTGACCACGGTGAACAGCAGCGGGTAGATCGCCGCGACCGCGACGACGACCAACGCGAACGTCAGCAGGTAGCGCCCGATGCGGGCGTAGTGGCGCGTGTTCATCGCGGCTTGCGGGTCCCCTCTGTGAACATGTGCCGCACGCTGAAGATCGACAGCACGGCGACGAAGACGAACAGGGCGATGCCGATGGCCGAGCCGTAGCCGCGGTCGAGGAACTGGAAGGTGGTGAGGAACACCAGATACTCGGGCAGCATGGTGGCGTCGCCCGGCCCGCCCTGGGTCAGCGCGTAGATCAGCGGGAACAGCCAGATCAGCACGCCGGAGGCGCAGATCACGCTCCAGTACGCCACGGTCGGGCGCAGCATCGGCACGACCACCGAGAACAGCCGCCGGAAGAACCCGGCGCCGTCGAGGTACGCCGCCTCCAGCGTCTCCTCGGGGATGGTGGACAGGCCGGCGAGGTAGGTCATCACGCCGAGCCCAAAGAAGCTCCACAGGGCGACCGCGACCAGCGAGAACAGCGCGCTGTACCGGCCGTTGAGCCACTCGATCGCCAGCGGCTGGAGCCCGACGCCACGCAGCAGGGCGTTGAGCGGCCCGTCGGGGGCGAGGATCTGCCGGAACATGATGCCGACGACGATGGGCGCGATGGTGTACGGCACGAAGTAGACGGCGCGGAAGAACCTCCAGCCCGGCGAGCGCTGGTGGATGAGCAGCGCCAGCACCAGCGGGACCACGATCCACACCGGCAGGGTGGCCACCACGAGCAGGGCGTTGCGGAAGCTGGTGCGCACCATCGGGTCGTCGAACATCCGGGTGTAGTTGTCGGCCCCGGCGAACTCGCTGCCGCCGAACCCGCTGGACGACTCGAAGCTGGTGAGCACGCCCCGCGCGAGGGGCACCAGCTTGAACAGCACGACCAGGACGAGCGCGGGCAGCACCAGCGCGACGCCGAGCCACCACTCCCGGGCCTGTCCCGGCCGGCGTGCCAGGCGGCGGACCGGCGCGGGCGGGACGTCGGTGGCCACCGGCTCCGACGCCGGCGCGGTGGAGATCGTCATCAGGGTTCCTCTCCCCGGGCTGGCCGGGCAGGGCGACGAAGGGTCGCCCCGCCCGGGGTAGCTACTTTGTCTGCTTCTTCGTGGGGCTGCGCTCCAGCGCCTGCTGCATCTGCCCGGCCCACTTGTCGACGGTGAGCTGGCCGAGGGTGACCTGCTGCCAGCCACGAGCCAGGGCGTCGGCCTCGGGGCCGGAGAGCATCACGCCGGAGTGCAGGGTCGGCTGGGCCACCAGCTCCTGGATCTTCAGGAAGGCCGGTGACGAGGGCAACAGCGCCTTGTCGACGTTCTTGTTCAGGGGCTGGCCCTTGCCGTGCTTGACCCAGAGCTCGCCATTCTCCTTGCCGGCGAGCCAGGTGATGAACTCCACGCCGGCCTGCTTCTTCTGGCTCCACTGGGTGACGCCGTAGACGGCGCCCTCGATGCCGGAGAACTTCTGGGCCAGCGGGGCCGCCGGGTCGATCGCCGGCCACCGGGTGACGCCGAGCTTGTCGTCGCCAAGGGCCTTGCCGAATGCCTCCCAGTTCACCGCGTCGGAGATGATGGTGCCGGCGAACGCGGCGTCGCCGCGCTGGAAGATGTCCGCGCCGTCGGGGAGCATGGTGATCGACGGGGCGTTCTTGTTCGCCCAGCCCTTGGTGGTGATCTCCGCGAGCTTCTCCAGCACCGCGACGAGCTTCGGGTCCGTCCAGGACAGCTTGCCGGCGAGCAGGGCCCGGATGTCGTCCTCGGTGAGATAGTTGCGGGCGATCTCCGGGAAGTCCCAGTACGCCGGGAAGGTGCCGGAGAGCCCGAGCGCGAGGCAGGTCTTGCCGGCCTTCTTCACCGCGTCGCAGGCCGCGCCGAACTCGTCCCAGGTCTCCGGGGGCTGCTCCGGGTCCAGCCCGGCGGCGGTCAGGACGGCCTTGTTGTAGTAGAGGACGTTGCCCTGATACGAAAACGGCACGCCGTAGCAGGTCTTGCTCGTGTCGAAGCCCTCGCAAGCGCCGCTGTAGGTGACCAGGTCCTTGGTGATCTCGGCGGCCTTGTCACCCAGCGGCACGTACGCGCCGCGCCGGTCGAACAGCTCCAGGCCGGCGTTGTTGGCCATCACGTCCGGCCCGGACTGGGAGGTGATGTACGGGCCCTGCACCTCGGGGTACTTGTCGAAGGGGACGGACTGCATCTCCAGCTTGATGTTCGGGTGGCCGGCCTCGAAGCTGCTCTTGACCTGCTTCCAGTACTCGGTGCCGCCGGGCTCCCAGGTCAGCACCTTCAGGGTGACCGGGCCACCGTCGGTGGCGTCGTCACCGCCGCCGCATCCGGTCAGCAGCACGGCGGCCGCTATGCCGGCGGCGAGTGCGCCGGCCAAACTCCGTCGAAACATCGGGTAGCTCCTGTCACAAGTGGGGGCTCTGAGGAACGCGGCGGGCCGACCCGCCAGCGGTGGCGCTGTCGACCACGGCCTCGGCGACCCGGACGACGTGCAGGCCGTCGGCGAGCGGGACGACCGCCGTCGGCTCGGTGCCGTCGATCCGGCCGAGGAAGTGCCGCAGCTCGGCGGCGAGCGCTCCGCCGCCGTCGACCGGGGAGAGGAGCCAGTCCGGCGCCTCGGTCGGCTCGCCCTGGACGAGCAACGTGGGGTGGCCGAGGTCGACGTGCGCGACCCCGTCGGTGCCGTACACCTCGACCAGGTCCGAGGTGTGGTTCGGGGTGTGTTCGGGCAGCAGGTAGCTGTTGCGGATCGACGACACGACGTCGTTGGCGTGCCGCAGCTCCGCCCACACCAGGACCGGGGTCGCCGATCCGGGTCGGGTCCGGGCCGCCGCGCGGACCTCGACCACGGGCGCTCCGGCGTACCAGAGGGCCAGGTCGATGTCGTGCACGGCGGTGAGCAGCGCGGGGTGCTCGCGCGGGAAGTGCCGGCTGAGGGTGCGGGGGCGGTCGCGGCGGGACGACACGGCGAGCACGTCGCCGATCCGGCCGGCGCGGACCGCCTCGTGCAGGGCCCGGTGCGGGGCGCTGTGCCGCAGGATGTGCCCCGGCTGGCAGAGCACGCCGGTGCGTTCGGCGGCGGCCACGATGGCGGCGGCGTCAGCGCCAGTGGCGGCGAGCGGCTTCTCCACCAGCACGGGCACCCCGGCGGCCAGCAGGTCGACGGCCACCGCGCGGTGCGCCGGGCCGGGGACGCACACCGACGCGGCGTCCGGCGGGGCGGCGGCCAGCAGTTCGGCCACGGAGGCGTACGTCTGTGGCACGCCGTGCTGGGCGGCCACCCGCTGGCGGGTCGCGGCGTCCGGTTCGACGAGGGCACGCACGGGCACGCCGAGCGACCGGTACGCGGCCAGGTGCCGCGCGCCGAACGCCCCCACGCCGACCACGGCGACCGACGGGCGGCTCACGCCCCGACCGCCTCGACGGCGGCACGGTCACCGGGGGCGGCACCGGCGTCTCCCCGGCCGTCGGCGACGGCATCCACCTGCGCGAGGCGGCCGGCGAGGACGGACCGGGTAAGGCGTTCCAGGGCTGCCACGCCCACCCCGATGCACCGCTCGTCCACGTCGAAGGCACCCGAGTGCAGCGACGCGCCGCCGCGTTCGCCGGTCACACCGAGCTTGACGTACAGGCTGGGGCCGAATGCGCCCAGCAGAGCGAAGTCGTCGGTGGTCAGCGGCGGCGCGGTCAGGTCTGCGACGGTGGCCACGGCGGGCAGCTCGGCGTGCGCGAGGGCCACCAGCGACGCGGCGTTGCGCACCGGGGGCATCTCGTTGGCCCAGGTGAAGCGCAGTCCTAGGTCGAGCGCGACGGCCTGCTGCCGGGCGATGCGCTCGATGACCTCCTTGAGCCGTTCGCGGACGGCCTCATCGTGGGTACGCAGGGTGCCGGTCGCCTCCGCCCGCTCGGCGACCTGGCTCTGGCTGGCCCCACCCGCGATCGTGCCGATGTTGAAGGCGACCAGATCGTGGGGGTTGCGGAAGCGGGCGACCCCGGCGTGCAGGAGGTTGACGATGCCGGCCAGGCCGAGAATCGCGTCCCGGCCCAGGGCGGGGGTGGCGGCGTGCGCGGCGCGGCCGAGCACCTCGACCCGGAAGGCATCCTTGGCCGCCATCGCGGTCTCCCGGTCGATGCCGACGGCGCCGACCGGCAGGTCGGGCCAGCAGTGCAGACCGAGGACGGCGTCGAAGCGCCGGCCGCGCAGGGCCTCGTCGGCGAGCACGGCGGCGGCACCGGAGTCCTCGCCGAAGGGGATCTCCTCAGCCGGCTGGAACAGCACGGTCACCGTGCCCCGCTCGGGCGGGTCGGCCGCGAGCCGGGCCGCGACGCCGGAGACGACCGTCATGTGCACGTCGTGCCCGCAGGCGTGACAGACCCCCGGGTTGCCCGACGCCCAGGGCACCTCCTTGGCGTCCTGGACCGGATAGGCGTCCATATCGGCCCGAAGTAAGACCGAGGGCCCGGGGGTACGTCCTTCGATCTCGGCGACGAGGCCGGTGCCCGCGACACCGGAGCGAACCCGGGCGATCGAGGCGAGCCGGCCGGCGAGGACGACTGCGGTCTGCTGTTCGGCGAACCGCAGCTCAGGGCGCTGGTGGAGCTGTCGCCGCAGCCGCACCAGATCGTCAATGCCCTCGTACGCCTGCACCACGCGGTCCACCCCTCACCTGCGTCCGATAATCCGGACCTAATTGAGACAAGAACCTAAGGGAGGGGTCCTCCCACGTCAATGGGCAGGTCGGAATCGGCTAGGGTCCGGCCCATGGAACGCGCCGACGCACACCTGCACCTCTTCGCCGACGGGTATCCGGGCCGCCACGGAAGGTCACCGGCCGGGGGTGACGAACTCGCCGTCTACCGGACGTTGCGCCACGAACACGGCATCGATCGGGCGCTCGTGGTCGGCTACGAGGGCGCCCCGAAGTTCGCCGGCAACAACCGGCACCTGGCCCAGCTCGCGGCCGCGCACGACTGGATCGTGCCCCTGGCGTACGTTCCGGTCACCGGCACGGACCGGGCCGGGCTGGACCGGCTGCGGGCAGCGGGGTTCGCGGGCGTCGCGGCGTACCTGCCGGACCCGGCCTCGGCCGACGCGTTCGCCGGCTGGGCCGCGACGGCGGCCGGGCCGCTCAACGCCGCCTCGGCGGTGCTCAGCCTCAACGCCACGCCGGAGGCGGCCGGCCGGCTCGGGCGGGCGCTGGCCGCCCTCGACGGGTGCGCGGTGCTGTTCAGCCACCTCGGCCTGCCCGGCCGGCAGCAGGCCGTGCCGACCCCGCAGGCCGCCGCCGACCGGCTCGCCCCGGTCACCGACCTCGCCCGGCTGCCCCACGTCGGGGTCAAGGTCTCCGGCCTGTACGCCGTCAGCGACCCCGCCGACGCGTATCCGCACGCCGCCGCCCGGCCGTTCGTCGGCCTGCTCCTGGACCGGTTCGGCGCGCGGCGGCTGTACTGGGGCTCGGACTTCTCCCCCAGCCTGGACCACGTGTCGTTCGCCCAGACCCTGCGCCCGGTCGGGCTCGACGGGCTCTCTGCCGCCGAGGCGGCCGCCGTGTTCGGCGGCAACCTCCGCCGCGCCCTACGCCGGCGCTGAGGCCGGAACAGCCGCCGACACCGACGTCGGAACGCGGCGGGCGGGGCGGGGCGGGAGGACGGTGGCTGCCGCCGGGGCGGGACGGGCGGATCGCGTCCGCCCGTCCCGCGGGGCCGGGTCAGACCTGCGGCGCGGCCTCCCGGCGCAGCGTCGACGACCCGGCGGCCACCGACCAGCCGGCCACCCACCGGCTGGCGCTGCCGGGCCGGGTCCGGTCCGCCAGGTGGTACCAGTCCATCCGGCACCGCTGCCGGGTCACGTCCAGCACGCCGTAGCCGTGGCCGTCCAGCTCCGTCCAACGCACGTGCGTGTTGGTCGCGCGGAGCAGGTCCGCGCCGAGGACGCTGAGCGCATTGCCCTCCCGCAGGCCGAGAAAGTCGTTGACGTTGTCGCTCGTCACCGAGGGCACCACGAACTCGGCGGCGGCCGGGGCGGACGTGCCCGTGGCCCGGGTGGTGACCTCGTTGGCCCAGGAGGTGTGGATGTCGCCGGTCAGGAAGACGACGTCGCGGGTGCCGGCGGCCCGGAGGTGGTCGACCAGCTCGTTGCGGTCGGCGTTGTAGCCGTCCCACTGGTCGGGGTTGAGCACCACGCCGTTCTCGGG
Organism: Micromonospora sp. NPDC057141; assembly: GCF_042670805.1. NCBI lineage: Bacteria > Bacillati > Actinomycetota > Actinomycetes > Micromonosporales > Micromonosporaceae > Micromonospora > Micromonospora sp. NPDC057141. The sequence goes on from NZ_JBHUVA010000009.1 coordinate 83,660, forward strand.
GACGCCCAACAGCCTGCCGATCGGGCCGAGCAGCCAGGCGGGTAGCGTGGCGAGGTCGACCCGGGCGATCATGACGGGGTTGCCGACCAGCTTCCACCGGGCGGTGGAGGCGGCCAGTCCGCTCTTGAGCCAGGACATCTGCGCGTCCCCGGTGATCGTCCGGGTCGGGTCGTCGACGGCGGAGCCCGACGCCTGCTGCGACCGGTAGGTGCGCAGGTCCAGCATGGACAGTTCGGCCAGCCGCCCGAACCGCAGCCGGCGGTAGATCGCCCCGTCCGCGCCGGTGCGCACCGGCATCCACTCGGCGTACGCCTGCCGGGCGGCGGCGACCCGGTCGGCGAACTCGCCCTCGGTGGCCGGGGTGTGGTTCTCCGCGCCGCCGGACCACTGGTCGTTGGCCACCTCGTGGTCGTCCCAGGTGATCACCCACGGCACCGCAGCGTGCAGCGCCTGCAGGTCCGGGTCGGTCTTGTACAGCGCGTGCCGGATCCGGTAGTCGGCCAGCGTCAGCACCTCGTGCGCCGGGAGCACCGGCCGCACCACCGTCCCGCCGGCGTCGAACTCGCCGGTTCCGTACTCGTAGAGGTAGTCGCCGAGGTGCACGACGAGGTTGAGGTCGCCCCGGTCGGCCAGGTTCCGGTACGCCGAGAAGTAGCCCGCCTCCCAGTTGGCGCAGGAGACCACGCCGAGGCGGAGCCGGTCGATGTCGGCGTCGGCCGGCGGCGCGGTCATGGTGCGCCCGGTCGCCGACCACGCGCCCGCGTGCCCGAACCTGTACCACCAGGTGGTGGCCGGGGCCAGGCCGCTCACCGCCACCTTGACGGTGTGGTCGCGCGCCGGGCCAGTGGTCAGGGTGCCCTGGGCCGCCACCGTCGCGAAGTCGGGGTCGGCGGCGACCTGCCAGGTCACCTCCGCCTCCGGGCCGACGCCGGAACCGGGCTGCGCCTCGTCGGTGGGGGTGAGCCGGGTCCACAACAGGACCCCGTCGGGCAGCGGGTCACCGGAGGCCACCCCGTGCCGGAACGCGCCGCCGGCCGCGCCTGCGGGGGACGGGCCGGCCAGGGTGGCGCCGGCGAGCACGGCCGTGCCGGCGGATGCGCCGGCCAGCCTCAGGAGGGTACGACGGTCGATGGTGTTCGTCATGCCTCACGTATCTACCGTCTTCACCGTCCGGCCCGCTGCCCCGCGCGCCAGAGTTCGCCGATCCTTCACCGGTTGTCGGCCGTCCCCACGCCACCCGGCGGGCCTTGGCACCGGAATCCCCGGCCGGCGGAGATAGGGTCGGCAGCCATGCGGACGAAGCAGGAGTTGGGCGCGGCCATCCGGCGGGACCGGCGGGCGGCGCTGGTGGTCAACGCCCGCTCCCGCCGGGGCCGCCGCCTCTACGAGCACGCCCGGGCGCTACTGGCCCGGTCGGGCTTCGAGCTGCTCGGGGCGTATCCGGCCGACCGGCCCGGTGAGCTGGAGCGGAGCCTCGACGACGCCCTCGCCCTCGGGCCGGACCTGCTCGTCGCCGGCGGCGGCGACGGCACGCAGAGCGCCGCCGCGCGGCTGCTCGCGCACCGCGACGTGGCGCTGGGCCTGCTGCCGCTGGGCACCACCAACAACTTCGCCCGCACCCTCGGCCTCCCGCTCGACCTGGGCTCCGCCGTGGCGGTCCTCGCCGACGGCAAGGTGATCGACGTCGACCTGGGGCTGGCCGGCGACGTGCCGTTCGCCAACCACGTCGGGGTGGGGCTGTCGGCCGACATCATGCTGCGGACCCCACCGGCGCTCAAGCGGGTCACCGGCCGGCTCGCGTATCCGGCGACCGCCCTGGCGCTGCTGGCCCGGCACCGGGCGCTGCGGGCCACCGTGCGGGCCGGGGACGCGACGCACGAGTTCCACACCCACCAGCTGTACGTGGCCAACGGCGGCTTCCACGCCGGCCGGCCGATCACCGCCGACACCGACGCCGACGACCGGCTGCTGGTGGCGTACCCGGTCGGCGGGCCGACCCGGCGCGGCCTGCTGCGGGACACGGCCCGCAACGCCGCCACGGGGGCCCGGCGCACCCTCGCCGAGACGCCGTTCCTCGCCGTCGGCGAGCTGTGGCTGGAGACCGACCGGCCGGCGCGGGTCGAGGTGGACGGCGAGCTGTGCGGCGAGACCCCGATCCGGATCGGACTGGCCGCCAACGCGCTGCGGGTGATGGCCCCCGCCGACAGCCCGGACCGCTGACGGCGCAAGGAAGGGCCACCTGTTGACGCATACGGTATAGAAGGGTTCCCTTCTCACGGCTGGAGGGCCCACGCGCGCCAGGCCGGCGGCGCGCCGGACGGGGCGCGCCACCGACGGGAGTCAGGACCCGTACGGCCGGGCCGCCCGCGCCGTGCGCAGCGCCTCGGCCCACCAGCCGGTCAGGCCCCTCCGGCAGCCCCGACGGCGACCGCGGGACGCCTCCGTCGCCGACCCGCCCGGAGGCGACGGGACGGCGACGGGACGGCGGGTCACTGGGCCAGCTCGACGACCTCCTCGGCGGTCAGCCGCAGGGCGGGGGCCGCGGCCGGTGCCAGGCCGCGCGCCGCGGCGGCCGGGGCGGGTGGGACGGCCGGCGGGTCGGCGGGCCGCCGCCGGTGCCAGTCGGTGACCGCCTGGTACGCCGCCGCCACGGACAACAGCCGGTCCTCCCCGTACGGCAGGCCACCGAGGATGGTGCCGATCGGCACGCCTGCGGCGGTGAAGCCGATCGGGAAGGCGATCTCCGGCAGGCCGAGGATGTCGAACGGCACCGGGCTGCTCTGCACCACCACGTCGCAGGAGGCGAAGAGCTGGTCGAGCACCCGCTCCATGAGCAGCAGCTTGGCCCGCTGGCCGGTGATGAACTCGCCGGCGCCCAGCAGCGCGCCCTGCAGCCAGCCCGTCACCGACACGCCGAAGCCGCGCAGGTCGGTGCGCAGGTACGGCATGAACGGCTCGCTGCGTTCGGGCAGCCGTACGTTGTTGAACGCGCCGCCGGTGAGCAGGTCCCACTCGTCGGGCAGCGGCACGTCCACCACGGTCGCGCCGGGGATCGCGGCGAGCTTCGCCAGGTACGCGGCCCGCGCCGCCGCCGTCTCGGTGGTGCCGGCGGTGAAGCCCGGTAGCACACCGATGCGGGTCTTCCAGCGCAGCTTCAGCCGACCGTTGGAGCGGACCGGGGTGGCCGCGTCGATCAGCTTCGGCACCCCGGGCAGGCCCTGCGTACGCGGGTCGGCGGGGTCCTCGCCGGCCATGGCCGTGAGCATGATGGCCGCGTCCTTGGCGTCGCGGGCCAGCGGGCCGGGGTGGTCGCGGGTGTAGCTGAGCGGGATGATGCCGTGCAGCGAGACGCGGCCCATCGTCGGCTTGAGGCCGGTGAGGTTCTGCGCGTTGGACGGCGCGGTGATCGAGCCGCCGGTCTGGGTGCCGGTGCCGGAGGCGGCGAGCCGCCCGGCGACGGCGGTGGCGGTGCCGGTGGACGAGCCGCCGGGGTCGGTGCGGATGTCGGTCGGGGTCCACGCGTTGACGGTGGTGACCACCCCGCTCGGGGTGGTGGCCCGGGTGGTGGCCAGCGGTCCCATCTGGGTCTTGCCGAGCACGATCGCCCCGCCGGCGAGGAGCCGTGACACGGCCGTGGCGTCGTACGGCGGCCGGAAGTCGGCGAACAGGTAGGAGTTGGCGGTGGTGGGCACCCCGGCGGTGTAGTAGTTGTCCTTGATCGCCAGCGGGATGCCGTGCAGCGCGCCCCGCCGGGGCTTCTTCGCCAGGGCGGTCGCCGCCTTGGCCGCCGCCTCGGCGAGGACCAGATTGAACGCGCGGTACGTGCCGTCGTACGTGGAGATGCGGGCCAGATACGCCTCGACCAGCTTGGCGGGGGTGAGCTTGCCGGCGCGGATCAGCCAGGCCGCCTCGGCGACGGTGAGCTCGGTGGGGTCGGCCACGGCCTCCGGGCGCGGCTTGACGTAGGCGTTCGGCACGTCCAGCGCCGGGTTCCACTTCGCCGCCGTGAGCAGGGGTGTTCGGGCGGGACCGGCCGCCGAGGCCACGGCGGGCAGGCCGACGGCGCCGCCGACCGCCGAGGCGGCAGCCAGGGCGGCGGTGCGGGCGAGGAAGGCGCGGCGGTCGACGCCGCGATCGACGGGGGCTTCGCTCATCGGTTCCGCCATTCCGTGCTGATCGAGGGGTAGAGCATCGGCGCGGGCTGCTGCGACAGCGCCATGGCCACGACGGGGTCGGTGCCGGCCGGGGCGGGCAGCTGGTACGCGGCGAGCGTGCCCACGGTGCCGCGGACGAAGGACCGCAGGGACGCCAGCACGGAGTCGCGGCCGGGGGAACCGGTCTGCGGGTCGGCGGTGGTGCCCGGCGGGAGCTGGTCGAGGTCGATGCCGAGGGACGCGAGCCGGGCGCGGATGAGGACGTCCAGTTCGGCGTCGGTCGGTGGGGTTGGCGCCAAGGGGTGCTCCTCCAGGGTGGGAGATGATGCGCCCACTGTCGGGCCGGGCCGTGTCACCGGCGTGTCGAGTCGATCTCGGCGCAGTGAACCCACGCGGGTCTATGCCCTCTGACCTGCGCGGGTACGGCCGCTCCCGCCCCGCCCGACCGCTGAGGCTCCCCGGCCCGGCACTGTCCGGGGTGGACCGGGAGCACCGTCACTCAGATTGACAGGCGTAACTGCGTTCGGTTATCAATGACACAGAGAGCGCTCTCACCCATCCGTCCCGTCTACGGCCCGGCGATCCCGGGCCGGTGCCCGGTGCGCCGGGCGAGGAGGAAGCATGCGGTTCATCCGAGGGCGCCGTGACGCCGATCCGATCCCCCGTCCGCGCCTGCGCCGCGCCGGCGCGCTGGCCGTGGCGCTGCTGACCCTGGTCGCGGGCGGGGTGCTGGCCGACCGGGATGCCGTCGACGCGCGGGCGGCGACCGGCGGTGCGGCCGCCGCAGGCGGTCACGCCGGCCACGCGTACGGGCTCAGCCCCGAGCAGGCGGCGGCCGCCCTGGAACTCCAGCTCGCGCCGGTGCGCGGCTCCGAGTTCCGGGCCGACTGCCCGAGCAAGGGACGGGCCAACGACGACCCGATCGTCATGTGGGGCCGCCCGGGCGCCTCGCACACCCACGAGTTCTTCGGCAACACGACGACGAACGCGTACACCGACCTGGCCTCCCTGCGGGCCGGCGGGACGACCTGCAACCCGGTGGCCGACAAGTCCGCGTACTGGGTGCCGACGCTCTACCAGAACGGCGTGGCGCAGAAGCCGCAGAGCGTCCGGATCTACTACCAGGTCCTCACCGACCGGGCGAACGTCAAGCCGCACCCCCAGGGCCTGCGGATCGTGGTGGGCAATCCCCTCGCGACCAGCGCGGGCCAGAATCCCGCCGCCCGGTGGAACTGCGTCGGCATCCCGGCCGCCAGCGGCGACTTCCCGGTCTGCCCGGCCGGGTCCAAGCTGGAGACCTACCTGGACTTCCCGACCTGCTGGGACGGGAAGAACCTGGACAGCCCCGACCACAAGAGCCACATGGCGTTCGGCCTGGGCGGCGTCGGCGGCACCTGCCCGGCCAGCCACCCGGTGCCCGTGCCCCGACTGGAGTTCCTCATCACGTACGACGTGCGCGGCACCGGGCTCAGCCTGGCCGGCATCCGCAACGGGGCCAACGTCACCACCGCCCCCGGCTACACGTTCCACGGCGACTTCTTCAACGCCTGGGACGAGGCAGAACTCGCCCGGCGGGTGCAGACATGCATCGTCGACGGCTACATCTGCGGCAACGACGGGCAGCCGATCCAGCAGTGACGATCCCGGCGGCGGTACGCGCCGACCAACAGACCGGCGCGCACCGCCGCGTAGGCCAGTACCCGCACGGCCGCCCCGTCGACGCGATCTTGGACAGCGGTCGACGTTCATTACGCCGCAAACCGGTCAGGTTCTTGCCAGACCAATCGACTCCTCCCTATCCTCGGCTGTGGAAAGCGCTTTCCGAATGGATGCGGACCGTTCCGGCACCGGCGACCATCGCCGTACCCGTAGCCGTCCGTCACGGTTTCGACGGCGACGGCCCCCCACAGACCACGTCCCAGGCCGGGGGCCGCCTCGTCGCCTCCGGCAGTCGCCGGGCCGTACCACCCCAGGAACACATCGAAGGCGAGGCAAGGATGAAACGACCAGTCCCACTGCGACTCCACGCGGCGGTGGCCGCGACGGTCATCGGGGCCGCGATCTGCGTGGCACTGCCGACGCCCCAGGCGTCGGCGGCGACCGGCGGCGTGACCGGCTATGCGACCCAGAACGGCGGGACCACCGGCGGCGCGGGCGGGCAGACGGTGCGGGCCACCACGGGGACCGCGATCCACACGGCGCTGTGCACCCGGGCCAGCAGCAGCACCCCGATCATCATCCAGGTCGAGGGGACCATCAACCACGGCAACACGGCCAAGGTGTCGGGCAACAGCTGCAACACCGCCGCCGGCCTGATCGAGCTCAAGCAGATCAGCAACGTCACGATCGTCGGCGTCGGCAGCGGGGCGGTCTTCGACCAGCTGGGCATCCACATCCGCGACTCCAGCAACATCATCATCCAGAACGTGACCGTCCGGAACGTCAAGAAGTCGGGCTCGCCCACCTCCAACGGCGGCGACGCCATCGGCATGGAGAGCACCGTCCGCAACGTCTGGGTCGACCACGTCACCCTGGAGGCATCCGGCGGGGAGTCCGAGGGATTCGACGGCCTCTTCGACATGAAGGACAACGTGCAGTACGTGACGCTGTCCTACAGCACCCTGCGCAACTCCGGCCGCGGCGGCCTGGTCGGCTCCAGTGAGAGCGACCTGGGGAACAACTACATCACGTTCCACCACAACCTGTACGAGAACCTCGACTCCCGCGCGCCCCTGCTGCGCGGCGCCACGGCCCACATGTACAACAACTCCTACGTGAACCTGCGCGAGTCCGGCATCAACTCCCGGGCAGGCGCGAAGGCCAAGGTGGAGAACAACTACTTCAAGGACTCCAAGGACGTCCTGGGCACCTTCTACACCAACGAGCGCGGCTCCTGGCAGGTCGCCGGCAACGTCTTCGACAACGTGACCTGGTCGAGCCCCGGCGACGAGAACTACCCCGCCGGGCCCAACCCCCAGTCGACCACCACCGTCAGCATCCCCTACACCTACCGCCTCGACGGGGCCAGCTGCGTGCCCAACCTGGTGCGCCAGACGGCGGGCGCGAACAAGGGCCTGCAGGTGTCGGACGGCAGCTGCACGCCGCAGACCCCGACGCCGACCACCCCCGCGCCGACCAGCCCCACCCCAGGGCCGACCAGCCCGACGCCGGGCCCGACCAACCCGGGTGGGACGAACCTCAGCATCGGGGCCGGGGCCGACGGCTCCAGCAAGGCCAGCGGCACCAGCTACGGCAACGTGCTGGACGGCAACCTGAGCACCTACTGGTCGCCCTCCGGCTCGACCGGCCGGATCTCGGTCAAGTGGGACGCCGCCGTCCGGGTCGGCTCGGTGAACATCCGGGAGGCCTCCGGCGCCACCGGCGTCATCCGCTCCTGGCGACTGGTCAACAACGACACCGGTGCCGTCCTCGCGTCGGGCAGAAACGGGGTGGGCGTCGTGTCCTTCAGCCCGACCTCGCTGAAGAAGATCAACCTGGAGATCGACGGCGCGAACGGCACGCCACGGGTCGCCGAGTTCGAGACGTACGCCGGCTAGCGCTTCGCCGCTGATCAGCCGGAACCGGGGCCGGGGACGGTCCGAACCCGCCGGCGCGCGGGGACCTCGGCCGGAGCACCCAGCGCACGCGAAGCGGGTCACCAAGTCCTAGCCGCCGACCCCACCACCAGTCTCTTAAACAGG
>NZ_JBHUVA010000009.1:91524-103468 GCF_042670805.1 Micromonospora sp. NPDC057141
TGTTTTAAAGTCAGTGGGCTTCGGCGGCGCCGTCTACCGGCGGCACCGGGGGCGGGGGACCGGCGTCCCGCGCGCGGGCCCCCGGCCCTCGGCCGGAGCCGGAACGACCCGCGCGGCGCGGGTGCGCTGGGTCAGGGCGACGCAGAGCAGGACCAGCAGCGCGGCGGCGATGGCGGCGATGGCGGTGATGGCGGTGATGGCGGTGATGGCGACCGTGGCAGCCGCCGAACACGTCGTCGTCTTCCCCGGGCAGCCCTGGCACGCCGCCGAGCCGCCGGCCGCATTCCTGCGCCTGACCTACGCCGCCGCCGGCGCCGCGCAGCTCGACGAGGGCGTACGCCGGCTGGCCCGGGTCCTGGCGGCCGTCGGCCGCCGCGGGTAGCCCGCGCACCGAAGGCCACCTCCCGTCCCAGGGAAGGTGGCCTTCGGTGCGCGGGCGATGGAACCCGGTTGTTACCTACTGACCTTCGCGGTCTCCTTCGACGTCGCCGTGCCGGGCTGGAGGTCCGAGCGGGTCGCCGTCACCCGCACGGAGAGCCGGTACCCGACGTCGGCGGCCCGCGGCACGTAGGACTTACCCGTGGCCCCGGCGATGACCTTGCCGCCGCGCAGCCACTGGTAGGAGAACGTCAGCTTCTTCTGGTCCCACGTCCCCGGGCTGGCCGAGAGGGTCTTGCCGACCTTGGCCGTCCCGCTGATCGACGGGAGCTTCGTGGCCTTGGCCGGGTCGCCCAGCGCGGGCACCTTGAGGGCCCGCTCGCGGCTGACGTTGCCGGCCACGTCGTACGCCCGGTACCGGATCACGTGCGCGCAGCTGTCGATCCGCGCCGGGGCCAGGTAGGGCTGCCAGGCGCCCTTGTCGATCCGGTACTCGATACGCGCCACTCCGGAGTCGACGTCGCTGGCGTTGACCACGAACTTGCGCTCGACCAGGTACGCCTGCACGGTCGGCACGGTCTCGTCCACCTTGACCGGCAGGGACCACGCGTCGCTCCAGAAGAGGTTGACACCCTGGGCCCGGTAGTCGATGCGGTGGCTGCCCGCCGGCAGGTCCACCGGCTCACGGTACGGGAACCAGCCACCGCCGTCGATCTGGTACTCGACCAGCTTCACGCCGGAGCCCGCGGTGATGGTCAGGGCGGCGTCCGCGCCGTACCACCCATCGGCCCCCGCGTCGGAGACCGTGGCCTGTGGCTGCCCGCCCTCGTAGCGCAACGGGTCGACGCTGCCCAGCGTCGGCACGACCTTCTTGATCGTGCCGTCCGCGTTGAAGTACAGCCGGTCGATCGTGGTCTCCCGGTGCGTGCCGTCGCCGCCGGGGATCCCGAACCGGTGGTACGCGATGTACCACTCGTCGGTGCCCGGCACCTGGAGGATCGAGTGGTGGCCGGTGCCGAGGATGCCCTGGCTCGGGTCCTTGGTGAGGATCTCCCCCTTGGCGGTGAACGGCCCCACCGGGCTGGTGCCGGTGCCGTAGCCGACGCGGTAGTTCTCGCTGCCCGTGTCGTCGATCGACCAGGACAGGTAGTAGGTCCCGGCGCGCTTGTGCATGAACAGGCCCTCGCGGAAGTCCGTGAGGCCGGTCAGCCGCACCCGCTTGGCGACGTCGTAGGAGACCATGTCGTCGTTGAGCGGGACCACGTACGGGGTGCCGTTGCCCCAGTAGAGGTAGCTCTGCCCGTCGTCGTCGGTGAAGACCGCCGGGTCGATCTGCTGGGCGTTGTTGTAGTCGGCCTTGCTCACCAGCGGCTTGCCGATGGGGTCGACGAACGGCCCGAGCGGCGAGTCGGCGACGGCGACGCCGATGTTCTGCTGTGCCGAGAAGTAGAAGTAGTACTTGCCGTTCTTCTCGATCGCGGCGGGCGCCCAGGCGTTGCTGTCGGCCCAGGTGATGTCCGGCCCGAGGTCGAGGATCGTGTCGTGCTCGGTCCAGTCGACCAGGTCACGGCTCGACCAGACCGTGAACTTCGAGCTGCCCCAGCCTGGGAAGCCGTCGGTGGTGGCGTAGATGTAGTAGGTCTCGCCGAACCGCACGATGTTCGGGTCGGCGTTGAACCCGGGCAGCACCGGCGAGCGCATCTGCACCGCCCGCACGGTCCACTCGCGGGTCGCCCCGGCCGCGCTGGTCACGGTCAGCGTCACCGGCTGCGAGTAGTCCCGCGCGCCGCTGGGCGTGACGGTCGAGGTGGGCGCGACCACGTACGTCGGGGCGAGGGTGGTCACGTCGGTGCCCGGCCTGACCGGCAGCGTGATGGTGCTGCTGGCGGCGTCGACGATCGCGGGGACCTTGAGGCTGTCGAGTTCGACCGCCACGACGCTGGTGCCGTTGGCGCCGAGCCCGGCGACCTCGGCGTCGGTGAGCGCCCGGTTGTAGAGGGAGAAGTCGCGCACCCGACCCTTGAGGTACTTGTCGGAGGCGTACTGGGAGCGGCCGATGTAGTTGGCCGTGGTCCGGCCACCGCCGATGTCACCGGGGCGGTTTGTCAGCCCGGTCTTCTCGGCGACCCGCACCCCGTCCAGGTAGATCCGGGCGGTGCCGGCCGAGTCCAGGGTGTACGTGAGGGTCTTCCACACGCCCCGGGGCACGGCGCTGCCACCGTTGACCGTCTGCTCGCCGGTCCAGTTACCGAGGCTGATCGAGGTCCGGTAGTTGTTGCCGCTGGTGAAGAGGTAACCGTTGCCCACGCCACCGGAGTCGGTGTTGCCCAGCCCCCAGATGAAGTACGGCGTGGCCTGGTCGGTGGCCATGTTCACGTCCATCGACACGGTGATCTCGTCGAGGCCGGCCATGATGTTGTCGGGCAGGGCGACGTGACCGTTGGTCCCGCCGAGGGCGAGGCTGCCGCCGCCCCAACTGGCGTCGCCGGCGAGCTTCGCGTCGTAGCCGTTGCCGGAGTCGTCGGTGACGGTGGCGCCGGTGGCCTGGTCGAGGGCGTAGTGGGCGACGACGCCGTCGGCGTTGGCGCGCACCGGCGGCGGCGCGTCGTTGAGGGCGTCGAGCTCCTTCTTCGTGACCGGGATGACGGTGCCGTGCCGCGGGCTGGCGGGCAGATCGTAGGAGGCCGGCACCTTCCAGTCCGGGTTCTCCAGGTCGTTGGTGCCCAGCGGGATGTAGCCCCGGCCGCCGTACTCGTCGACGAACAGGTAGTAGTCCGAGCCGGAGGTGTCGCCCGGGTTGGCCTTGAAGACCGTGGGTCCCTCGACGGCGGAGGTGCCGGCGTCGCGGCCGATGCAGGAGTCGAGCACGGTCCAGGCGGGATTGCCGGGCAGGTCGACGGCGGTCAGCGAGGGCGACTTCTCCTGGATGATGTCGGAGCAGCCGGTGCCACCGCCGCCCTCGTCCTTGGTGAACCGGTAGTAGGTGTCGCCCTCCCGGATGACCGTGGAGTCGATGCGCGAGTCGCCCGGGTCCTGCCAGATCGTCGGCTCGCTGAAGGTGACGAAGTCCCGCGTCGTCGCGGCCAGCATCCGGTTGTACGTGTTGCCGGTGTGGTTCGGGTCGTTCTCGGCGTAGAGCTTCGATGCCCAGAAGACGAGGTACTCACCGCGGGCGGCGTCCCAGTAGGCCTCGGGTGCCCAGGTGTTGCCGGCGGTGGGCGGGGAGATCGGGATGTGCCGCTGTTCCGACCAGTTCACCAGGTCGGTGGACTCCCAGACCTCCAGATACCGGCTGCCCTGGCGCTGTGCGACGTCCCAGTTGCCGTTGCGACCGATGGACAGGTCGGTGGCGATGAGGAAGAAGCGGTCCCCCTCGGGGCTGCGGATCAGGAACGGGTCGCGCAGGCCCAGGGTGCCGAACGTCGACTCCAGCTTCGGCTGGCCGCCGTTGACCTCGGTCCACCGCAGGGCGTTGTTGCCCTGGCTGGCCGCGAAGTAGATCTTCTCCCCGGCGATGGAGTTGCCGGTGAAGTAGCTGAAGGCGTAGCCGGCGTACGGAGCGGCCTCGGGCAGCTCGCGGACGGTCAGCTCGATGGCCCGCTCGGCGGTGGCCGTGCCGACGGTGACGGTGGCGGTCACGGTGACCTTCACGTCGCCCGCCCCGTGCGCGGGGCGCTGCACGACGCCGTCGGCGCTGACGACCGCCGGCTGGGCGGAGCGCCAGGCGACGGTCGCGCCGTTGATCCCGGTGGTCGGCATGGTCAGGTTGCCACGTACGTCGCCCGCGTTCACCAGCGACAGGGCGGCGGCCGCCGCCTCGGCCCGCGTCTGGTCGTTCTCGTTGGGCAGCACGGTGGCGGTGAACGCCCTGGTGTCGCTGCTGGTGCCCCGGCTGACGGTGGCGGTGAGGGTGACCGTGGCGGGTCCGTCGGCGGGGGCGGGGCGGGTCACCTCGCCGGTCGCGCCGATGGTGCCCGGGGCGCTGGAGGACCAGGCGATCGCCGACCCGTACGTGCCGGTGGTGGGCAGGGTGAGCTTCCCGGTCACGGCCGAGAGGTCGCCCAGGTCGAGGGCGGTGGTGTCGGCGGCGACGCGGGTGGAGTCGGGCAGCGCGATGGTCGCCACCTCGTCGGCGGCGAGGGCCCGGTCGTAGATGCGGAAGTTCGCCACCCGGCCCTTGAGGAGCCGGTCGGCGGCGTAGTTGGACCGACCGAGGTTGTTGTTGGTCGTCGTGCCGTTGCCGACGGCGCTGGGCAGCACCGTGACGCCGGTGTTCTGCGCGACCTGCACGCCGTCCTCGTAGAGGGTGCCGGTGGTCCCGGTCTGCGTGTAGGTGACGGACTTCCACACGCCCCGGGCGAGGTTCGCGCCCTTGCCGGTCACCTTCTCACCGGACCAGTTGGTGGTGGTGATGGCGGTGCGGAAGGCGTCGCCGCTGGTGAACAGGTAGCCGGTGCCGGAGTTCGAGGTCGCCGGGTTGCCGAGGCCCCAGATGAAGTACGGGGTCTGCTGCGTGGGGTCGACGAGCACGTCGACGGCGACGGTGATCGACGACAGCCCGGCCATGATGTTGTCGGGCAGCTTGACGTGGTCGTCGACGCCGTCGAGGACGAGACCGCCCTGGCCGGTCCAGGTGCCGCCGCCGGCGAGCGTGCCGTCGTTGCCGTGGCCGGAGCTGTCGGTGACGGTCGTGCCGGTGGTCTGCGTCAGGTCGTAGCGCACCAGCAGGCCGTCGGTCACGTCGGCCGCGGCGGCCGGCGCGGCGGTGGCGGGCAGCAGCCCGGCGACCAGGGCGAGGAGCACCCCGGCGACGAGCGGCCGGGCGCGGCGCCGGGAGAGGATCGGGGAGAAGGTTCGCGTTTCCGGGGGAGCTGCTTCGCGCATGGGGTTCCCTCGTGGTGGCGGGGGTGTGAGCGTTAACAAGCCCGAATTCTCTGCGCTACAAAACCCCCGAGTCAAGGGTCCCACCAGGAACAACGCTGGGTATGTGCGCGCTAACAGGATCGCTGCGCCCCGGACAGGGGGCAACCACCGGCCCGGTGCCCGCGCGCCTTTCGGGCCAGCCGGCACCGTGAAGGACCGACGCGGCCCTCGCGGTGCGCCGGGTGCGGGCGTGCGGTCAGTCCTTCCGGCCGCCGCTGCTCGCGCGCACGACGAGCTGCGGCGCGACCTGCGGGTGCGGGGCCCGCCCCGCCGGGCCGTCGGCGTCGAACAGCTCCAGCAGGGCCGCCACGCATCGCCGGCCGACCTCGTCGAAGTCCTGCCGGACGGTGGTCAGCGGCGGCGAGAGGTATTCAGCCTCGGGAATGTCGTCGAATCCGACCACGCTGACGTCCTCCGGGACCCGCACGCCGCCCTGGTGCAGGGCCCGCAGCAGGCCGAGCGCCTGGTGGTCGTTGGCGCAGAACACGGCGGTCACGTCCGGGCGGCCGACCAGCGACTGCCCGATCTCGTAGCCCGCGCGGGGGCTCCAGTCACCGACGAGGACCGGGGGGACGGACCGGCCGGCCCGCTCCAGCGCCAACCGCCACCCGTCGACGCGGTCGCGGGCCTCCAGCCAGTCCCGGGGACCGGCGATGTGCCACACCGCCTCGTGCCCGAGGGAGAGCAGGTGTTCGACGGCCAGCCGGGCCCCGGCGACCTGGTCGACGGAGATGCTCGGCAGGTCACCGGCACCGCCACTCGACTCGACCACCACGGCGGGCACGCCGGTGGGCAGGCCGTGCACGGCCACCGCCGCCGTCATCATCGGGGCGATGACGACCACCCCCGCCACCGACTGCTCGGTGAGGGCGTCGATGGCGGACCTCATCCCGGCCCGGTCGAGCTGCTCCAGGGTGACGATGCTGATGCCGTACCCCGCGGCGCGGGCGGCGCGCTCGATGCCGAGCAGGGTCGCCGCCGGGCCGTAGAGGATGGTGTCGAAGCTGACCACGCCGATGACCCGGGAGCGCCGCCCGGCCAACCCCCGGGCCAGGGCGTTGGGCCGGTAGTTGAGCTGGTGCACCGCGCGCATCACCCGCTCGCGGGTCTCCTGCCGGACGCTGGGGTGGTTGTTGAGCACCCGCGACACCGTCTGGTGCGAGACTCCGGCGAGCCGGGCGACGTCGTTCATCACCGCCGCACGCGCGGCCGGCTGCTGACCCATGGCAACTCCCCCTCGTGGCCATCGTAGCCCGCCGTGATCAACAGGGCGGACGGTGAGGCTCGCTGCGCGGACGGTGTGCCCGGTGTGCTCCCCCGTCCGGGAACACGCCGGGCACCCTGTCGGACGGCCGACCGGCCCGGGCCTTCTAGAAGCCCCGGGCCAACCGGTAGTAGGCCTGGTTCCACCGCAACTCGTTCGCCAACCGACGGGTGGTCGTGTCCGCGTCGATGACGACCAACTCGGTGGCGACCATCTCGGCCAGGTCGTGCAGTTCCTCCACCCCGACCGCCTGCGACAGCACCGTGTGGTGTGGCGCGCCGGCCGTGAGCCACGCCTCCGCCGAGCCGGCCAGGTCCGGCCGGGGCCGCCACACCGCCCGGGCCACGGGCAGCTTCGGCAGCGGCTGCGGCGGGACGATCACGTCGATCTCGTTGGCCACCAGCCGGAACCGCTCCCCCATGTCGGCCAGCCCCAACACCACGGCGGGCCCCGCCTGGGCGTCGAACACCAGGCGCACCGGGTCCTCGCGCCCGCCGATGCCCAGCGGATGGATCTCCACGGCGGGCGTGTCGGCGGCGATGGTCGGGCAGACCTCCAGCATGTGCGCGCCGAGGACCACCTCCTGCCCCGGCGTGAGGTCGTAGGTGTAGTCCTCCATGAACGACGTGCCGCCGCTGGTGCCCACCGCCATCGCCTTGAGCGTGCGCACCAGCACCGAGGTCTTCCAGTCGCCCTCGCCGCCGAAGCCGTAGCCGTCGGCCATCAGCCGCTGCACCGCGATCCCGGGGAGCTGCCGCAGTCCGCCGAGGTCCTCGAAGTTGGTGGTGAACGCGCGGAACCCGCCGGCGTCGAGGAAGTCGCGCAGCCCCGCCTCGATCCGGGCGGCGTAACGCAGGGAGTCGTGCCGCTCGCCGCCGGCGCGCAGCTCGGCGACGAGCCGGTAGCTGTCGTCGTACTCCTTGACCAGCTCGTCGATGCGCGCGTCCGCCACCGCGTCCACGGCCGCCACCAGGTCGTTCACCCCGTACGTGTTGACCGAGACGCCGAAGCGCAGCTCCGCCTCGACCTTGTCACCCTCGGTCACCGCCACGTCGCGCATGTTGTCGCCGAAGCGGGCCAGCCGCAGCGACCGCATCTCCGCGTGCCCGATCGCCGCCCGGGTCCACGCCGCGATGCGGGCGGTGACGCTCGGGTTGCTGACGTGCCCCGCCACGGTCTTGCGGGCCACCCCCAGCCGGGTCTGGACGAACCCGAACTCCCGGTCGCCGTGGGCGGCCTGGTTGAGGTTCATGAAGTCCATGTCGATCTCGGACCAGGGCAGCGCCACGTTGGCCTGCGTGTGCAGGTGCAGCAGCGGGGTGCGCAGCGCGTCCAGGCCGGTGATCCACATCTTGGCCGGGGAGAAGGTGTGCATCCAGGCGATCACCCCGACCGCGCCCTGGACGGCGGCGTCGCGGCAGACGGCCAGGATGTCGGCGCTGGAGGTGAGCACCGGCTTCCAGACCACCCGGGCGGGAATGGCCGGGTCGGCGTCGAGCTGCGCCGCGATCTGCCGAGACTGGTCGGCCACCTGACGCAGGGTCTCCGGGCCGTACAGGCCCTGGCTGCCGGTGAGGAACCAGACCTCGGCGGCCGGGGATGGGTTCGTCATGGGGTTGCCTTCCGGTGTACTGGGGTGGTCACTTCTTGCGGATGCCGACGAGGCGCTGGAGGAGGATGAACGCGAACAGCAGGCCACCGATCACGATCTTGGTCCACCAGGAGCTGAGGCTGCCGTCGAAGGTGATCAGCGTCTGGATCACCCCCAGCACCAGGACCCCCAGCACGGTGCCGAACACGTAGCCGGAGCCGCCGGTGAGCAGGGTCCCGCCGATGACGACGGCGGCGATCGTGTCCAACTCCATGCCGACGGCGATCAGCGGAGCGCCCGAGAGCGTGTAGAAGGACAGCAGGATGCCGCCGATGGCCGCGCAGAGCCCGCTGATCGTGTAGACGGCGATCTTCGTACGCCCCACGGGCAGGCCCATCAGCAGCGCCGACTGCTGGTTACCGCCGATGGCGTACACGTTGCGGCCCAGCCGGGTGTAGGCCAGCGTGTACGCCGCGACCGCCACCACCGCGAGGGCCACCAGGACGCTCACGGTCACGAAGTTCTCGCCGATGCGGATGCGCTCCTGCGCCGCCGAGGTCCAGAACCCGTCGGTGATCGGGATGGAGGTCGAGCTGATCCAGGTGCACATGCCCCGGGCGAAGAACATGCCGGCCAGGGTGACGATGAACGGCTGGATGTCGAAGAAGTGGATGACGCAGCCCATCGCGAACCCGAGGGTCGGGCCGATGAGCAGCGCGATCAGCAGCACCAGCGCGGGGTGCACGCCGTCGCCGAGCAGCGACGCCGACACCATCGCGGTCATCGCCACCACCGAGCCGACCGACAGGTCGATGCCGCCGGTCAGGATGACGAAGGTCATGCCGACCGCGACGACGAGCAGGAAGCCGTTGTCGATGAAGATGTTGAAGACGACCTGGATGTTGGAGAAGGCGCGGTACTGCGAGACGCCGATGCCGTACATCACCAGCAGCAGGGCCAGGGTGGCCAGCACCGGCACCTGCCGCTGCGGCACCCGCCACCAGGCCCGTGGGCCTCGCGCGGCCAGTGGGGTCGTGGTCATGCCGGAACCTGCTCCTTCTGCTTCTCGACCGGCGCCGCCGGGGGCGCCGTCGGCGCCTGCCGACGCCGGAACCGGGCACGGAACGCCGGCGCCTGGATGAGGCAGACCGCGATCACCACGACCGCCTTGAACAGCAGGGCGGTCTGCGGGTCGATGTTCATGGCGTACACCGAGGTGGTGAGGGTCTGGATGATCAGCGCGCCGACGATGGTGCCGCTGAGGTAGAACCGGCCGCCGGCCAGCGACGTGCCGCCGATGACCACGGCGAGGATCGCGTCGAGCTCGACCCAGAGGCCGACGGCGTTGCCGTCGGCGCTGGAGACGTTCGCGGTCATCATGAACCCGGCGACGGCGGCACAGGCGGCGCTCACCACGTACACCAGGAAGGTGATCCGCCGGGACCGCACGCCCGCGAGGCGGCTGGCCTCGGCGTTGCCGCCGACCGCCTCGATGATCATGCCGAGGGCGGTGCGGCGGGTCAGCACCGCCACGACCAGGGTCACCGCGAGGGCGATGACGATGGCGAACGGCAGGGTGAGCAGGTGCCCGACCCCGATCGTCTTGTACGGCTCGCTGTTGATCGTGATGATCTGCCCGGAGGTGATCAGCTGGGCCAGCCCTCGGCCGGCGACCATCAGGATCAGCGTGGCGATGATCGGTTGGATTCCTATCCCGGCGACCAGGATCCCGTTCCACGCGCCGAGCAGCAGGGCGACGCCGAACGCGACAGCCACCGCGGTGAGCACCGCGCCGAGGTTGTTCTGGTCGGGCTGCTCGCTGATGTAGAGGCAGGCTATCGCGCCGCTGACGGCCGCGACGGAGCCCACGGACAGGTCGATGCCACCGGTGGCGATCACCAGGGACATGCCCAGCGCGACCAGGATGAGCGGGGCGCTGAGCCGGACGATGTCGATGAGGCTGCCGTAGAGGTGGCCGTTCTTCAGCTCGACCGACAGGAAGCTCGGCCGGTAGACGGTGTTCGCCGCCAGCAGCACCACCAGGACGACCAGGGGCCAGAACAGCCGGTGGCCGGTGACGCCCGCGAGGCGGGTACGCGCTGTGCTCATACCTTCTCCAGCCCTTCCTGCGCCGCGCCGCTGGCGATGGCCCCCATCACGCGGTCGGCGTCGAGGGTGTCGTCGTTGTCGAGCTGGGCGACCAGCCGTCGGTCGCGCATCACGACGACCTTGTGGCTGAGCCGCAACACCTCCTCCAGCTCGGCGGAGATGAACAGCACCGCCATCCCGCCGTCGGAGAGCTGCGCCACCAGGCGCTGGATCTCGGTCTTCGCGCCGATGTCGATGCCCCGGGTCGGCTCGTCCAGGATCAGCAGCCGCGGCTCGGTGATCAACCACCGGGCGAGCAGCACCTTCTGCTGGTTGCCGCCGGAGAGGTTGCGCACCGGCATGTCGGGGTCGGCGGGCCGGATGCTCAGCGTCTTGATGTAGCGCTCGACCAGCTCGTCCTGCCTGCGCCGGGGCACCGGCCGCAGCCAGCCACGGGCGGCCTGCATGGCCAGGATGATGTTCTCCCGCACCGACAGCTCGCCCACGAGGCCCTCGGTGCGGCGGTTCTCGGAGCAGAAGGCGACGCCCCGGTCGATCGCGGCCACCGGGTTGCGGATCGCGGCGGGCGTGCCGTCAACGGCGAGCCGACCCTGGTCGGCCCGGTCCGCGCCGAAGAACAGCCGGGCGACCTCCGTACGCCCCGACCCGAGCAGCCCGGCCAGCCCGACGACCTCGCCGGCGTGGATGGTGAGGCTGAACGGCGCGACCGAGCCGGTGCGGCCCAGCCCGTCCGCCGCCACGAAGGGCTCCCCCGCCGTGACCGCCGCGCGGTCCCGACCGGCCTCGGAGTCGAGGCGCTCCAGCGCGTCGAGCTCGTGGCCGATCATCTTCTCCACGAGGGCGATCTGCGGCAGCTCGGCCGTCGGATACTCGCCGACGAGGCGGCCGTTGCGCAGCACGGTGATGCGGTCGGCGATGCCGTACACCTGGTCGAGGAAGTGGGTGACGAAGACGATCGCGATGCCGTCGTCGCGCAGCTGGCGCATGATCCGCAACAGCTGGGCCACCTCGTCGGCGTCGAGGCTGGAGGTGGGCTCGTCGAGGATCAGCACCCGGGCGTTCACGTCGATGGCTCGGGCGATGGCCACCATCTGCTGCACCGCGAGGGAATAGCTGCCGAGCAGTTCGGTGACGTCGATGCGCAGGTCGATGCGGGCCAGCAGTTCCTGGGCCCGGCGGCGCATCTCGCGCCAGTTGACGGCCCCGAGCCGGCGCGGCTCCCGGCCGATGAAGATGTTCTCCGCCACCGACAGGTTCGGCAGGAGGTTGACCTCCTGGTAGACGGTGCTCACCCCGGCCGCGGTGGCCTGCATCGGCCCGGCGAAGGAGACCTGCTGACCGTCGAGGGTGATCGTGCCGGCGTCCGTGCCGTAGACGCCGGTCAGCACCTTGATGAGGGTGGACTTTCCGGCGCCGTTCTCGCCCATCAGGGCGTGGACCTCACCGGGGAAGAGGCGGAAGTCGACGCCGTCGAGGGCGCGTACTCCCGGGAAGATCTTGCTGATCGCGGTCATCGTCAGGACCGGATGCCTCTGCGACATCCCACCAGGCCTTTCGTGTGTCGCGGAAGCGAGCGGCGGGGGCCGCCCCCCCCGGGCGGGGGGCCCCACCCGGGACTCGATGCGGGGGGGGGGGGCGGGCGGGTGCAGGGCCGGGGTGTATGTGGGGTGCTGGGGGTC
>NZ_JBHUVA010000009.1:103478-124243 GCF_042670805.1 Micromonospora sp. NPDC057141
TTGTTTCTGGGGGTATTGTCCTGGCCGGTTTGCCTCTGCCAAACCCCCCCTGGCTTTTGGTGTGGCGGGTATGCGCGCGGGGGGGCCGCCGCGCCAGGCGCGGCGGCCCCCTCCGGTCAGTACTTCCGGGTCGGCAGAGCGGCCTTGGCCTGCTCCTGGGTGAAGGTGGTCTCCTGGGTCTCGACCCGGGCCGGGACCTCCTCGCCGGCCTTGACCTTCTTCACCAGGTCCATCAGCTGGTCACCGAGCAGCGGGCTGCACTCGGCGATGAAGTTGAACTTGCCGTCGGCCAGGGCCTGCATGCCGTCCTTGACCGCGTCGATGGTGATGATGGTGATGTCCTTGCCCGGCACCTTGCCGGCCGCGGTGATCGCCTCCAGCGCGCCGAGGCCCATGTCGTCGTTGTGGGCGAACAGCACGTCGATCTTCGGGTTGGCCTTGAGGAACTGCTCCATGACCTGCTTGCCGCCGGCCCGGGTGAAGTCACCGCTCTGCGACGCCACGACCTTCAGGTTGGGGTTGGCGGCGATAGCCTCCGCGAAGCCCTTCTTGCGGTCGTTGGCCGGCGCCGAGCCGGTGGTGCCCTGGAGCTCGACGATGTTCACCGGGCCCGTGGCGGCCTTCTTCTGCTCGACCAGCCACTCGCCGGCGAGCCGGCCCTCCTTGACGAAGTCCGAGCCGATGAAGGTCTTGTAGAGGCTCTTGTCGGCCGAGTCCACGGCCCGGTCGGTCAGGATGACCGGGATCTTGGCGTCCTTGGCCTCCTTGAGCACGGTGTCCCAGCCCGACTCGACCACCGGCGAGAAGGCGATCACGTCGACCTTCTGCTGGATGAAGTTGCGGATCGCCTTGATCTGGTTCTCCTGCTTCTGCTGGGCGTCGTCGAACTTCAGCTCGATGCCGGCCGTGGCGGCGGACTCCTTGATGGAGTTGGTGTTCGCCGTCCGCCAGCCGCTCTCCGCGCCGACCTGCGAGAAGCCGAGGACGATCTTGCTGTCGCCGTCGCCTCCACCGGACTCCGAGCCGGTGTCGCTGTTGCCGCACGCGGCCAGGCTGGTGGCCATCAGGCCAGCGGCCAGGATCGCGCCGAACCCGCGGCGGGTGATGGTCGTGCCGGACTTGCGCATGTGATGACTCCTTGCGGGGGTGGGTGGGGTACCTACATGGGCCGGGGCCGCCTCGGCGTGCCGGGACGGCACGGCCAACCGGTGGTGCTGTGGTGAGGTGCGGTGGAACGAGCCGGCCCCTCGGGGTGCGGACCGGCCGGGACGGGGTCGGGCGGCGGTCAGGGGGTCGCGGAGGACACCCCGGGCTGCCCGTAGACGTTCTGGTAGCGGTCGTAGAGGGAGTCGATGTCCTCGCGGGCCATCGGCACCGGTCGGCCGAGCGTGCGGGCCAGGTGGGCGGTGCGGGCGACGTCCTCGCACATCACCGCGGCCTTGACCGCCGCGCGGGCGTCCTTGCCGATGGTGAAGACGCCGTGGTTGCGCATGAGCACCGCCGGCGAGCGGTGCCCGGACAGGGTGGCCACGATGCCCTTGCCGATGTCGTCGCCGCCGATGAGCGCGAACGGGCCGACGGGGATCTCGCCGCCGAACTCGTCGGCCTGGGCGGTGAGGTGGCACGGAATCGACTCGCCGCAGGCCGCCCAGGCGGTGGCGTAGGAGCTGTGGGTGTGCACCACTCCCCCGACCTCGGGCATCGCCCGGTAGACGTAGGCGTGCGCGGCGGTGTCGCTCGACGGAGACAGGTCGCCCTCCACCACGGCCCCGTCGAGGTCGCAGACGATCATGTTGTCGGGTCGCAGGTCGTCGTAGGAGACGCCGCTGGGCTTGATGACCATCAGGTCCGCGCCCGGCACCCGCGCCGAGACGTTGCCGGCCGTCCAGGCCACCAGCCCGTACCGGACCAGCTCGCCGTGCAGGGTCGCGACCTGCTCGCGCAGCCGCGTCACCTCGGCGCCCAGTTCGGGGCTCATGCCAACACCTCCAGGGGGACTGCGGCCTCGGCGGCCGGGGAGTCGTCGACCGCCCGGCGGGCGGTGTTGCGGATGGTGCGCAGCCGCAGCAGGACCTCGTCGCCGCCCCGGCCGAAGTGGTCGTGCAGGCGCCGGTATTCCGCGTAGAGCGCGTCGTAGGCGAGCGCCCGCTGCGGGTCGGGCCGGTAGACGTCGCGGTCGACCCGGCCCATCACCGCCGAGGCAGCCGGCACGTCGGGGTACGCGCCCGCGGCGACCGCCGCGTGGATCGCCGAGCCGAGCGCCGGGCCCTGCGTCGAGCCGATGATGCCCAGCGGGCGCTTCGTGACGTCGGCGTAGATCTGCATCAGCAACGCGTTGTTGGTCAGCCCGCCCGCGACGATGATCTCGTCGACCGGCACCCCCGCCTCGGCGAACGCCTCGATGATCATGCGGGTGCCGAACGCGGTGGACTCCAGCAGCGCGCGGTAGACGTCCGGCGGCCGGGTGGCCAGGGTCAGCCCGACGATCACCCCGCTGAGGTCGTGGTTGACCAGCAGGGAGCGGTTGCCGTTCCACCAGTCCAGCGCCACCAGGCCGTGCGCGCCGACCGGCTGGGCGGCGGCCGCCGCCGTCAGTGCCTCGTGCGAGGCGTAGCCGGCAGGGGCGGCGTGCTGGACGTACCAGCCGAAGATGTCGCCGACGCCGCTCTGGCCCGCCTCGTAGCCCCAGTGCCCGGAGCTGATCCCGCCGTCCACGACGCCGCACATGCCGGCCACCTCGGCCAGCTCGGTGCCGTTGACGACGTGGCAGGTGGAGGTGCCCATGATGGCGACCAGCCGGCCCGGCTCGAGGGCCTGGGCGGCGGCGGAGGTGACGTGGGCGTCGACGTTGCCGACCGCCACCGCGATCCCCTCGGGCAGGCCGGTCCAGGCCGCGGCCTCGGCGGTCAGCCCGCCGGACCGCGCGCCCAGCGGCGCGAGCGGACCGTCGATCTTGGCGACGAAGTCGGCGAACCCTGGGTTCAGCGCGGCCAGGTACTCCCGCGACGGGTACCGGCCGTCCTGGTGGATGCCCTTGTAGCCGGCGGTGCAGACGTTGCGGGTCTCGACGCCGCAGAGCTGCCAGACGATCCAGTCGGCGGCCTCGATCCACCGTTCGGCCCGGTCGTAGACCTCCGGGTCCTCCTCCAGCAGTTGCAGGCCCTTGGCGTACTGCCACTCGGCGGAGATCTTGCCGCCGTAGCGGCCGATCCACGGCTCGTTGCGGGAGTGGGCCAGCTCGTTGATCCGGTCAGCCTGGGGCTGGGCCGCGTGGTGCTTCCACAGCTTGACCCAGGCGTGCGGCCGGGTACGCAGGTCGGGCAGCTCGCACAGCGGGGTGCCGTCGGCGAGGGTGGGCAGCACGGTGCAGGCGGTGAAGTCGATGCCGATGCCCACGACCTGCCGGGGGTCGACGCCGCTGGCGGCCAGGGCCGCCGGCACCGCGCGCCGCAGCACCTCGCGGTAGTCGTCCGGGTCCTGCAGGGCCCAGTCTGCGGGTAGCGCCTGGCCGTCGACGGCGAGTACGGTGTCCATCACGGCGTGTCGGTACTCGTGCACCGCCGTGCCCAGTTCGGCGCCGTCACCGACCCGTACCACCAGCGCTCGACCCGACAACGTGCCGTAGTCGACGCCGACAACGTACCGGTCGCCCGGTCCCGCCGAAACGCTCATGACATCCTCCGCTCACTTGCTGGCAACAGTGTTAGCGCTCACATGTCGAGTCGTCAAGATGCTTCCCGCCAAGATCTTTCAGTCCGGTCCCCGACACGACCCCCTGCCTGGACTCTCTCCACATGAGGACGCCGACTACGATCCGACGACCCGACGCGACTCGCCGTGGAGGGAGCACCGGATCAGGGATGTGCGCGTTCACAAGGCGGAGCGCCCCGCGCGGGGTGGGCGAGGGCAGGTCGCACCCGCCCGGATCGGCACTTCGCCGGCCTCGGCCCGCCGTGCCGCCTAGCCTGGAGCACGCGGGCCAACGACGGCGGCGGGGCGGTTCGGGGGGACGGATGAACCGGGACGATGCGCGGCGATCGCGCCCGCCGCGGGAACCGCGGTGGAACACCCGCTCCCCGCGGGGATGGCTGCCGCGGCCCGCACAGGCCCCGCCCTCGCAGCTTCCGGTGCCACGCGTGGCGTTCTTCCGGGCGCTCACCTTCGCGGCGGGCTTCGCCTTCGCCCTCGCCCTGAGCCTGATCGGGCGCGCCACGCACGGACCCGACGACCGCGATCTGGACGGCCTACGCGGCCTGGCGAGGACGCTACAGTGGCTGGCGGAGGGATTCGCGGGGATGGTGCACGGCGCGCCGGGCTGGCAGCGCTGGACCGCCCTGGCGAGCGGCCTGCTCTTCTTCCTCCTGTGGCGGCACACCCACCAGGCATGGCTCGGATACCGCCCCGGACCGGTCGACGTCCGCGATTTCGACAACGCGGTCGACGAGAAGGACCAGGCCCTTTCGACGTATCTCAAGAGCCGGTTCTGCCGGCAACTCGCAGAGACCAGCATCTATCCACCATACGCGGGAGCCACCGATCCGCCAGCACAGGACTTCATCAAGGTGCTGGCGCAGACACCGGGCGACCCGGCGAAGGCCGCCGCCTTCCTGCCACAACTGCTCGCCCGGTGCTGGCCGACGGTGGGCTACCAGGTCAAGGCCACCCTCCAGCAGCGCAGCCAACGGCCGCAACGCGGCATCTCCGTCACCGTCACCTCGCTCGCGGGGCGTCGCGGCAGCGCCACCACGACGATCTGGGCCAACAGTTGGGAGGACGCTACCTGCAAGGCCGCCTACTGGGCCATGGCCAAGATTCTCCCGCTCACCGGAAAGGCCAAGCTCGCCCCGTGGCGGAAATGGCGCGGCAGAGACATGCCCGACGAACTCTTCGAGGCGTACAACGAGGCGAAGAAGCGCCACGACGGCCGGCGGTACGACGATGCCCTGTGGTGGTATCGCGAGGCGCTGCGGTTCGATCCCTTCAACATCGACATCCGGTTGATGGTCGCCAGCGTCCAGGAGGACATGGGGCTGTTCCTGAGCGCGCTGGAGACGTACCACGGGGCGCTCGCCACGGCGGAGCTCGAGGACCGCTACACCGGGGCGCTCTGGACCACCTGCCGACACCCGCGCCCGTGGTGGACGGCGTGGAGCCTCCTGCGGTATCCGGACTGGTTCACGCTGCGCTACCAGTACGCGCGCTCCCTCGCCTACGCCGAGCGGGTGATGGAGCGGTGGCACCGCTGCGACGCGGTCGGCGAGGAGGCACGGGTCCACGACCTCGTCACGCAGCGGTTGCGCGTCGCGTTGGTGCACCGGTACTGGCCGGCGGTGTGGACCTACCTCGACCAGCAGAGCGCCGACGAGGCCCGCGCTCGCGCGAGGTCGATGCTCGACCGCCCGGAGAGCGGTCGCGTACTGCTTCACCTCGCGGCTCTTCAGGAGTTCCACCGGCTCGCGGACGACCTGCGGGGGAGCCCGGTCATCCCCGAGTGGGTGCCCAAGAAGCTGCTCCCCGAGCGGCTGCACCCCTTCCGGCGACGGCCGGAGCTGCGCCCGTCGGTGCTGCGCGTGGTCCGCGACGTGTGGGCTCCCCTGCGGCTCGCCACCTCCTTCGCGCGGTGGACCGACGCGCCGGTGCCCCGCTGGGCGGCGGGGGACGGCCTCGCCCTGTGGTGGAACCGCCGCGACCGTGAGCGGTTGCGCGAACTGCTCGACGCCTCGCCACCGACCTCCGAGGGGCTGGAACGGCTGATCGCCGGCGGGGCGGGGCGTCGACTCTTCCGGCTCCCGCTCGACACGTTCGATCACTACCAGGCCGCCTGCGTCTACGCCTATGCCCTGGAGAGCCGCCGCCCCGCCCCGCCGGGGATCGCCGCGCTCCCGGTGGCCGAGACCGACGGGAGGGATCCGCGCCGGACGTTGGTCGAACGGGCCGTACACGAATTGCGGGCCGCCCTGGCCTGCACCGAGAGCGGCGTCGCCGGCCGGATCAACCTCCAGTCGAGCGCCCGCGACGGGGCGGCCTCCCGGCTGCGCAGCTGGATCGCCAGCAGCGATCCGGACCTGGGACTGCTCCGGGCGCGTCCGGAGTTCCGGTATCTGGAGCAGGACCTCTACGACCCGGTGCGGACGGTGCTGCCCCGACCGGAGAACGTCACCCGGGTACGGACGACCGCGTACGTCCGGGCCCTGCTGCACGACGGGGCCATCCTCCTGGAGCGGGAGTGGCATCGGCGGGGCTCGCTGCCGGGGGCGGACGTGCACCAGATGATCGACTGGCTGGAACTGGACGACCGGACGTGGCGCGTCGTGCACGACATCGCCCGCGACCGCGCCGCCTACTGGTACGACCGGGCGCAGTTCTCCCGCCTCGTCACGGACGCCGTCTACCTGGTCACCGTGGCGGACCGCCGATTCCCGCCCAGGGTCCCGCACTTCGAGGATCTGATCATCAAGGGCACGCAGTTGGGCAATACGCCCGCCCCGGCCGTCCAGGTCGCCGCCTGCATCGAGCAGCAGATCACCCACATCGACATGCTCCTGGAGTGCCTCATCGATGTGCTGGCCATGTGCAACGCGGAGATCGGCCGCCTCGAAGCCGGCGAGCTGCGGGCGCACGACCGCGCGGGCAGTGAGCTGGGCTGGGAGGCGCGCGTGGGGTTGTGCGCCTCCCGGGCGGCCCGCTGGCAGGCGGTCGCCGAGGCCCTGCCGGACAGCGGTTTGCGGATCGAGACGATCGACCCGGCCGACGTGCAGATCCAGCCCTGACCGGCCGTCCGGCGACGCCGACCCGGCCGATCAGCGCGCGCGGGGACAGCCCCGGTGCCAGAAAGTTTCGGTGCCGTTTCGGACGCGAGCACCCGGGGGTCCGTGCGAACGCGGACCGAGAGCCACCCGTCGATGCATCGAAGTCGGTCCCGGGGTCCCGCCCCACCCGCCCCCAAGCTTCGAAACTTTCGAGATATGCTGCGGCCGGGCCGGTGAGCGTTCGAGGGAGATGCCATGGAACAACAGCGGGCGACGCTGGCGGAGATCGCGCAGGCGGCCGGGGTGTCGATCCCCACGGTGTCGAAGGTCCTCAACGGTCGGCCGGACGTCGCGCCCGCGACCCGGCACCGGGTGCAGACACTGCTCGACGCGCGGGGGTACACCGCCCGGGGCACCGCCCGCCCGGCGAACCGGGCCGGCCTGATCGACCTGGTGCTACGGGACCTCGGCAGCCCGTGGGCCATGCAGATCATCGACGGCGTGGAGGAACTGGCCTACCAGGCCGGCTTCGGCGTCGTCGTCTCCGCCGTCCATGGCCGGCACCGCACCCGCCCCGACCGGCGCTGGACCGAGCAGCTCGCCGCCCGGCGCTGCAACGGGGTGCTGCTCGTCCTCTCCGACATCTCCCCGGCCCAACGCGGCCAGCTCGAGGAGCTGGGCATACCGGCGGTGATCATCGACCCCGCCGGGCAGCCTCCCGCGGACATCCCGTCCGTCGGGGCGACCAACTGGGCCGGCGGGCGGGCGGCCACCGAGCACCTGCTCGACCTCGGACACCGCCGAATCGCCGTCGTCGGCGGTCCTCCCACCGTTCCGTGCAGCCGCGCCCGCGTGGACGGCTACCGGGCCGCCATGGACGCCGCCGGGCAGCGGATCCCCACCGGCCATGTCCGCACCGGCGACTTCCTGGCCCCCTCGGGCTACCGGGAGACGCACGCCCTACTCGACCTGGCCCGGCCGCCGACGGCGATCTTCGCCTGCTCCGACGAGATGGCCCTGGGTGCCTACGAGGCGCTCTACGAGCGGGGGTTGCGGGTGCCGGACGACATGAGCGTCGTCGGCTTCGACGACCTGGACGCCGCCCGCTGGGCCGTGCCGCCGCTGACCACCGTCCGCCAGCCGCTGACGGAGATGGCCGCGATGGCCACCCGCATGCTGCTCAGCCTGGCCAACGGCGAGGAGCTGGCCAGTGACCGCATCGAACTGGCCACCCCGCTGGTCGTCCGGCACAGCACCCGGCCCCACTGACCGCACCGGGGCTCGCGACGCCGGCGTCGGGCAGGAGCGGCACGCCTCGACGTATCGACATGTTGCGCAGGTGTTACGAACGCCTCTAAGCTGCCGTGGGAGCGCTCCCGCCCCCCCCGCCCGCGCGCCGCCCCACCACCCCCGACGGAATGAGACGGTCCGATGCAGAGAGCCCCCCGCCCGTCCCGACGACAGCTGGTCATGGCCGCCGCCGTCGGCGCGCTGACCCTCGGCGCGACGGCGATCCTACCGGCCACCAACGCCATGGCCGCCACCGGCTGCGCCGTCACCTACACGGCCAACAGTTGGTCCGGCGGGTTCACCGCGTCGCTCAATGTCAAGAACCTCGGCGACCCGATCAGCGGTTGGACCCTCGGCTTCACCTTCCCGGGCCCGGGGCAGAAGGTCGTCCAGGGCTGGTCGGCGACGTACCAGCAGAGCGGCAGCGCCGTCACGGCGCAGAGCCTGAGCTACAACGGCTCGCTGGCCACGGGCGCGACGACGAGCATCGGCTTCAACGGCAGCTTCACCGGCGGCAACCCGGCGCCGACGTCGTTCACGCTCAACGGCACGGTGTGCAACGGCGGCACGACACCGACCACGTCGACCCCGACGACGCCGCCGCCCACCACGCCGCCGCCCACGCCGCCCCCGCCGACCACGCCGCCCCCGACCGGCACGACGCCGGTGGCGATCAACGGCCAGCTGCGGGTGTGCGGGGTCAACCTGTGCAACCAGTACGGCAAGCCGATCCAGCTGCGCGGCATGAGCACCCACGGCCTCCAGTGGTTCGCCCAGTGCTACAACGACGCGTCCCTCGACGCGCTGTCCAAGGACTGGCTGGTCGACCTGCTCCGCATCTCGATGTACGTGCAGGAGGACGGCTACGAGACCGACCCGGCCGGCTTCACCAACCGGGTCAACACCCTCGTGGAGGAGGCCACCGAGCGCGGCATGTACGCACTGATCGACTTCCACACGCTGACGCCCGGTGACCCGATGTTCAACCTGGAGCGGGCCAGGACGTTCTTCGCCGCCGTGTCCGCCCGACACGCCAGCAAGAACAACGTGATCTACGAGATCACCAACGAGCCCAACGGGGTCAGCTGGTCGACGATCAAGAACTACGCCGAACAGGTCATCCCGATCATCCGCGCCAACGACCCGGACGCCGTCGTCATCGTCGGCACCCGCGGCTGGTCCTCGCTCGGCGTCTCCGAGGGCGGCAACTCCACCGAGGTCGTCAACAACCCGGTGAACGCCAGCAACATCATGTACGCGTTCCACTTCTATGCCGCGTCCCACCAGGACAACTACCGGGCCGAGCTGGAGCGGGCCGCCGCGCGGATCCCCATGTTCGTCACCGAGTTCGGCACCGTCACCTACACCGGCGGCGGCGCGGTGGACGTGGCCAGCAGCACCGCCTGGCTCGACCTGCTCGACCGGCTGAAGATCGGCTACGCGAACTGGACGTACTCCGACGCCGACGAGGGCAGCGCCGCGTTCCGCCCCGGCACCTGCTACGGCGGCACGTACACCGGCACGTCGGTGCTGACCGAGTCGGG
Organism: Micromonospora sp. NPDC057141; assembly: GCF_042670805.1. Classification (NCBI taxonomy): domain Bacteria; kingdom Bacillati; phylum Actinomycetota; class Actinomycetes; order Micromonosporales; family Micromonosporaceae; genus Micromonospora; species Micromonospora sp. NPDC057141. The sequence goes on from NZ_JBHUVA010000009.1 coordinate 113,062, forward strand.
CAACTTCATGCGCAACCGCATCCGCACCCCGGACAACTTCCCCACGAGCTGACCGGCTGTACGATCCCGCGGCGCCCCGTCCATCGTGGACGGGGCGCCACCGGGTCGGCGTGCCGCCGGAGCCCCGCCGCCGGTGTCTCCGGCTCCGTCCACGTCGACGCTGTCGCCGGCCCCGCAGCCGGTGGCACCGGCGAGCACGAGCACGGCACCGACCACTCTGGATCTGGCCATGGCCCCGGCCACCTCCGTCACCGACGCGCGGGGGCGATCCCGCCTCCTGCCCTCCTTGCCCGCAGCGTCCCGATGGGTGAAACCTGCGGCGCCGCCCCGCCGGGCGCGACTGCCACCGAACCGGCCCAGGTGGAGCCGGTTTCGTCACGCAACCGTCATGCAACCGGGAGGTCCCCTCCAAACCCGCGTACCAGGGTGGTGGCTGCCGCCGCCGAGGAGAGGAGGCCGGATGACCGTCGTACCGGACGATCGCCTGATGACGTTGATCTGCGACGACTGCGGCGACACGGCCACCGGCAACGCGTGCGTGCTGCCCGACGCCGAGGTCGTCTGGACGCTGGTGTCCGAGCACGGCTGGAGCGGCTCGCCGTTCGCCGTCGGCCCCCACCGGTGCCCGCCGTGCAGCACCGCCAGCCCGGCACCCGGCCAACTCCTCGGGCTCGACCAGGTCGACGGCTGCGACGACGCGCCGGGCCACGCCGAGGACCGGCTGCGCGCCGCCCTGCGCGACGCGGTCGAGTTCGACGGGCGGGCCGTGGTGGACCTGCACGGGGTGGAGCAGATCGACCCGGCCGGGCTGGGGCTGCTGGTGCGGGCCCACCAGGAGGCCCGGCAGCGGGGTGTCGTCCTGTGCCTCGCCGCCCCGTCCCGGTTCGTCCGCACCGTCCTGCACACCATGCGGCTCGACGGGCTCTTCCCGATCTTCGCGACCCAGCAGGAGGCCCTGGCCGCGGCTGACCCCGCGCCGGCCCGCTGACGCGGGGTGGGGTCGGCTCAGGCCGACCGGTCGGGCTGCGCCTGGTAGACGTCGGGTACCCCGTCGCGGTCGCGGTCGACGCTCTCGGCCTCGTGCACCCGCCGGTAGACCCGACTGCGGGCGCGCAGGATGACGGTGGCCAGGCCGGCGGCGAGCAGGGACCCGGTGAGCACGGCGACCTTGACGTGGTCGTCGCGCTCGCTGCCCAGGCCGAAGGCGAGTTCGCCGATGAGCAGGGAGACGGTGAACCCGATGCCGCCCAGCAGCGCCAGGCCGAACACGTCGAGCCAGTTCAGCCCTTCGTCGAGGTCGGCGCGGGTGAACCGGGACACCAGCCAGGTGGCCGCCATGATGCCGATCGGCTTGCCGAGCACCAGGCCGACCACGATCCCGACGGCGACCCGGTCGGTCAGGGCGGTGGCCAGGCCGGCGAGTCCACCGACGGTGACGCCGGCGGAGAGGAACGCGAAGACCGGCACCGCGACCCCGGCGGAGACCGGCCGGAACCGGTGCTCGAAGTGCTCGGCCAGGCCGGGCCCGGCGTCCGGGCCGCCGGCGGCCCGGCTGCGGACCACCGGGACGGTGAACGCCAGCAGCACGCCGGCGACGGTGGCGTGCACCCCGGATTCGTGCATCAGCGCCCAGGTCACGGCGGCCAGCGGCAGGAGCAGCCACCAGGACCGGACCCGGCGCTGCACCAGCAGGCCGAAGACCGCCAGCGGGACCAGCGCGCCCAGCAGCGGCCCGACGGCCAGGTCGGAGGTGTAGAAGATGGCAATGATCACGATGGCGAGCAGGTCGTCGACCACCGCGAGGGTGAGCAGGAAGGTGCGCAGCGCCGAGGGCAGGAACCGGCCGACGACGGCGAGCACGGCCAGGGCGAAGGCGATGTCGGTCGCGGTGGGGATCGCCCAGCCCTGCGCGGCGTCACCGCCGGCGATGAGGTAATAGAGGAGGGCGGGCACGAGCACGCCGCCCATGGCGGCGGCCACCGGCACCGCGGCGCGGCGCGGGTCCCGCAGGTCCCCGGCGACGAACTCACGCTTGAGCTCCAGCCCGGCGACGAAGAAGAAGACCGCCAGCAGGCCGTCGGCGGCCCAGGTGGCCAGGCTGAGGTCCAGGTGCAGCGCCGCCGGGCCCACCCGGAGGTCCCGCAGCGCCTGGTACCCGTCGGCCCAGGGGGAGTTCGACCAGATCAGGGCCAGCAACGCGCCGACGAGCAGGAGCGCCCCGCCCACGGTCTCCCTGCGCAGGATCCCGAGGATGCGGCTGGTCTCGCCCCACGAGCGTCGGGCGAACAGGCTGGGGCGGCGCCGGGGGGCGTCGGTCACGGGTAACTCCTCGTCGGCAGGGCAGCGTCATCCGTCGCCGACCAGACTTCCCGGCACACCGAAACCCTACCCTAGCCGCTTTCCGGCCCCGAAACTTCCGCTGGTTGCCACCCTCACGACATCTATACATACTGATGGACGTTCCTGAGCCGGACATGGTCGGGCGCCGGGCAGCCCCGATCGGAACCTCGCCCCATCGGCACTCTCCGGAGGAACCTGCCCCATGAGATCAAGGATGAAGCTGCTGGGCACCGCCCTGGTGGCCGCCGCGGTGGCCGCGCTGGCGGCCGTCACGGTTCCCGCGCCCGCGTCGGCGGCGGCACTGACCGAGGTCACCAACTTCGGCGCGAACCCCAGCAACCTGCGCATGTACCTGTACGTGCCGGACAGGGTCGCGCCCCGGCCGGGCCTGCTGGTCGCGGTGCACTACTGCACCGGCACCGGCCCGGCGTTCTTCAACGGCGCCCAGTTCGACGAGCTGGCCAACCAGTACGGCTACATCGTCATCTACCCGTCGGTGACCCGCAGCAGCCAGTGCTTCGACGTCGCCTCGCCCCAGGCGCTGCGCCGCGACGGCGGCAGCGACCCGGTGGGCATCAAGTCGATGATCGACTACGTCCGGGCACGGTACCCCGTCGACGCGGACCGCATCTTCGCCACCGGCGTCTCCTCCGGGGCGATGATGACCAACGTCCTGCTCGGCGTCTACCCCGACGTGTTCGCCGCCGGGGCGGCCTTCGCCGGCGTCCCGTTCGGCTGCTTCGCCACCACCAACGGCTCGGAGTGGAACAGCGAGTGCGCCAACGGGCAGATCACCAGGACTCCCCAGCAGTGGGGCGACCTGGTCCGCAACGCCTACCCGGGGTACACGGGCAAGCGGCCCCGGATGCAGCTGTGGCACGGCACCAACGACGAGACCCTGCGCTACCCGAACTTCGGCGAAGAGGTCAAGCAGTGGACGAACGTGCACGGGCTGAGCCAGACCCCGACGTACACCGACACCCCGCAGTCCGGCTACACCCGCACCCGCTACGGCGGCAGCGGCCCCATGGCACCGGTCGAGGCGATCAGCATGGCCGGGGTCTCGCACAACCTGCCCGTCGACGCCGCCCAGGCCATCCGCTTCTTCGGCCTGGACAGCGCCACCCCGCCGACCACCGCCCCGCCCACCACCGCGCCGCCGACGACCCCACCGCCCACCACGCCGCCCCCGACGACCCCGCCGCCGACCACGCCACCGCCGACCACCCCGCCGGCCGCCGGGCCCTGCGCCGTCGGGTACGCCGTCAACGCCTGGAACACCGGCCTGACCGCCGCCGTCACGATCACCAACACCGGCAGCACGGCGATCAACGGCTGGAGCCTGGCGTTCACGCTGCCGGGCGGGCAGACCATCACCGGCGGCTGGAACGCGACGTACTCCCCCACCAACGGCGCGGTTACCGCCCGTAACGTCTCGTACAACGGCACGATCGCGCCGAACGCGTCGGTCAGCATCGGCTTCCAGGCCAACCACACCGGCGACACCGGCAAGCCGGCCTCGTTCACCCTCAACGGGGCGGCCTGCTCCGTCTCCTGAGTCCCGCCCCGGGGTGGCGACACCCCCGGCTGCCGCCACCCGAACCCGAAGGCGCGCACCGTCGCCGGTGCGCGCCTTCGTCGCGGTCAGCTCGTCGCGGTGGCGGGCTCCCCGGGACCGTCCCCGGCGCCGACCGGCTCGACGGTCCGGTCGGCCAGGTGCTGGCGTACCGACCAGGCCACGGCCGCCGCCCAGGCGGCCGCGATGACCAGGTAGCCGGCGTACCGGACGCCGGTCGAGGCGTCGACCCAGTCGCTGAGGAGCAGGGTCCGCACGTTGGTGAGGACGATGACGCCACCGACGGCGGAGCCGAGGACCCGCGGCGGCACCATCCGCACCAGCCAGGCGGCGATCGGCGCGGCGATCATGCCACCGAGCAGCAGCGCGCCCACCCAGCCGAAGTTGATGTTCTCCGAGCCGATCCCGACCAGGAACCCGGCGCTGGCGGCGATCGCCACCAGGAAGTCGCTGGTGTCGATGGAGCCGATCACCCGACGCGGCTCCAGCCGACCGCTGGCCAGGATGGCGGGGGTGCCGACCGGGCCCCAGCCGCCCCCGCCGGTGGCGTCGACGAAGCCGGCGACGAGGCCCAGCGGGCCGAGGAAGCGCTTGCGCAGGGGCAGCCCGACCCGGCCGCGTGGCAGCCCGGAGACGGTGAACCGGATCAGCACGTACACCCCGAGGGTGAGCAGGATCAGCGACATGATCGGGGCCGCGGTCGCGGTGGAGAGGCTGGACAGGAAGGTGGCGCCGGCGAAGGCGCCGAGGGCGCCGGGCACGCCGATCCTGCGGACCACCGTCCAGTCGACGTTGCCGAAGCGCCAGTGCGCGGCACCGGAGACGAGGGTGGTGCCGATCTCGGCGAGGTGAACAGTCGCGGAAGCGCTCGCGGCGCTGGTGTTGATGGCGAGCAGCAGTGTCGTCGATGTCACGCCGTACGCCATACCGAGACTGCCGTCTACCAGTTGCGCACCGAGTCCCACAAGAGCAAGGAGAAGGAGTTTACGCACAATTTCCGCCGATCCGAAAGACAAAAGGGGTCTGGAGGCGCGAGCGGGGACGGCGGTCGAGGCGGAGCCGCCATCCCGGCCGGCCGAAGTCTGTGCAGGTGCAGAGATTGTCGTACGCGACGTTGCCGATCGTTGTCGGCCGCCGCTCGCTAATCATTCCGACAGACCGGGTAAAACGTTCGTTAAGCGGAGCGGTGGGACCGTCGCCCCGATCGCGGTATCGGCCGCGTCCAGCGCGATCGCCGGCAACACCGTCGCTGAACTCGCCCCACTGCGACCGGCCGCGCGACGAGGCCCGCGCCGGTTGCCCGGAGTAGGGTGACGCCAGTCACAACAGGCCACCCGCCAGGGCCTTCGATGACCGTCCGGCGAAGCTCACCTCACTCTCGATGAATGTCGAAGTTAATCGATGGGTAATGGCGGTGACTACATTGACAGGGATCGTTGAGCCAGTCCGCAACTCCTGGCAAGACCCGTTCCACATCGTGGGACAGAGCGGCCAAAATCACCCACCGCCAGGGAGCGACCGGGTTGCGTAAAACAATTTCGTAATGAAGTCGACAATCGCCGCGCTGCGGCGAGCGGCACCCTTCGCGCTCCTCGTCGGCCATACACGGGTATCTTTTGCCTGGCCACCTCGGCGGCAAATCCCGCCGCCTTAGTAGGAAATCTTCACCTCCCCGATCAGGTTGGTCAGATTTAACCGGGCCGTAACTGGGCGACGCTACGTTATGACCCAGCGCGACATTGACTGCCGCAAATTAGGGCCCGAGCGCCGGCGGTTCGGCCGGCCGGTCCAGCCCGTCGCCCCGCGATCTTCTCGCGACCGAAGTGGGAGCCTGATGAGTACTGCACCGCACACGCGCGACCTGATCATGGTTGTCAACCCTGCCGGCGCACTGGAGCCCGGCCCACGGATCACGGCCGCCGCCTGCGCCGGTGGCGGGCTGGGCGTGCTCGACCTGGCCGACGGCGACGACTGGTCGCTGCGCGCGCTGACCCAGGCCGCGTCCTGGTCCCCCGGGCCCATCGGGGTCCGAGTGCCCGCCGGCTGCCTCGCCACACCCGACGAGGTCGACCACGCCGCGCGCGACCGGGTCGACCTGGTGGTGGTCGCCCCAGGCTGCCCCTGGTCCCTGGCTGAGATCACCCCGAGGTACCGGGTGATCGTGGAGGTCACCAGCCGGGAGGATGCGCGCGCCGCGGCGGCGGCCGGGGCGCACGGGCTGATCGCCCGGGGCCTGGAGGGTGGCGGCCGGGTCGGCGACCTCAGCTCCTTCGTCCTGCTCCAGCAGCTCGTCGCCGACGACACTGTCGACCTGCCGGTCTGGGCGGCCGGCGGAATCGGCCCGCGCACCGCCGGGGCCTGCCTCGTCGGCGGCGCCGCCGGAATCGTCCTGGACACCCAGCTCGCCCTGATGCCCGAGTCCGAACTGCCGGCCGACGTCAAGGCCGCGATCCGGCGCATGGACGGCTCGGAGACGGTGCTGGTCGACGGGGCCCGGGGGATGCGCCGAGGCGGCCAGCACGACGTACGGTCGGAGCTGCTGCCGATCGGTCAGGACGGCTGGCTCGCCGCCGTCTTCGCCGACCGTTGGGCCGACACGGCCAGCGCCGTGCGGGCCATGCGGGCCATCATGCTCGACGCCGCCGACGACCCCGACGCGGGCGCGCTGCTGCTGCCCGGCGCCCCGCTGGCCGAGGCGCTCGGCGTGCGGGTGCCCGTCGCCCAGGGACCGATGACCCGGGTCAGCGACGAGGCGGGCTTCGCCGCCGCAGTAGCCGACGGCGGCGGCCTGCCCTTCATCGCGCTCGCCCTGAACTCGGCCGACCAGTGCCGCCGCATGCTCACCGAGACCGCCGAGCGGCTCGGCGACCGGCCGTGGGGCGTCGGGGTGCTCGGCTTCGCCCCCGAGGAACTGCGCGCCGCGCAGCTGGCCGTCATCCAGGAGATCCGCCCCGGCTTCGCGATCATCGCCGGCGGCCGGCCGCCGCAGGCGAAGGCGCTGGAAGAGCAGGGGATCAGCACCTTCCTGCACGTGCCCTCCCCCGGTCTGCTGCGGCAGTTCCTGCGCTCCGGGGCCAGGAAGTTCATCTTCGAGGGCGCCGAGTGCGGCGGGCACATCGGCCCCCGGTTCAGCTTCCCGCTGTGGGAGGCGCAGCTGCTGGTGCTCGAGGAGTACCTCGCCGCCGAACCGGACGCAGCCGCGCAGCTCCAGGTCTTCTTCGCCGGCGGCGTGCACGACGCCCGCTCGGCGGCGATGGTCGCCACGATGGCCGCGCCGCTGGCCCGCCTGGGGGCCCGCATCGGCGTGCTCATGGGCACCGCGTACCTGTTCACCGCAGAGGCGGTGGAGCACGGCGCGGTCCAGCCACTCTTCCAGCGTGAGGCGCTCACCGCCGAGCGGACCGCCCTGCTGGAGACCGCGCCGGGCCACGTCACGCGCTGCCTGCACACCCCGTTCGTCGACGACTTCCACGCGCTGCGCGCCCAGCTGGAGCAGGCCGGGGCGGAGAACCGCGAGGTGTGGGAGCAGCTCGAACTGCTCAACGTCGGCCGGCTGCGGATCGCCAGCAAGGGCCTGAAGCGCTCCGGCGAGACCATCGAGTCGGTGGACGAGAGCGTCCAGGCCGCCGAGGGGCTGTTCATGGCCGGCCAGGTCGCCGTGCTGCGCGATGCCGCCACCACCGTGGCGGGCCTGCACGACTCGGTCAGCACCGAGGTACGCGACCTGCACGCCGCCCGGCTCGACGCCCTGCGCGCCCGGTTCGCCCCGCCCGCCGCCGAGATCGAGGAGCGGCCCGCGCCGCTGGACATCGCCATCGTCGGCATGGCCTGCATGCTGCCCGGCTCCCCCGACCTGGACAGCTTCTGGCGCACCGTGCTCACCGGCGCCGACGCGGTCACGGAGGTCCCCGCCGAGCGCTGGGACACCGACCTCTACTACGCCCCCGAGGTCGGGCCGGGGCAGACCGGCCGGATCAGCGTCTCCAAGTGGGGCGGCTTCATCGCGCCGGTGCCCTTCGACGCCATCGGCTACGGCATCCCGCCGGCGGCGCTGGGCAGCATCGACCCGACCCAGTTGCTCGCCCTGGAGGTCTCGCACCGGGCGCTGCTCGACGCGGGCTACCCGCACGACGCCGCCGGGGTCGACCACTCCCGCACCGGAGTCGTCTTCGGCGCCGAGGCCGGCAGCGACATGGGCCACGCGCAGACCCTGCGCACCATGCTGCCGGCGTACCTCGGTGAAGTGCCCGACGAGATGCAGGACCTGCTGCCCACGGTCACCGAGGACAGCTTCCCCGGCGTGCTGGCCAACGTCATCGCCGGCCGGGTCGCCAACCGGCTCGACCTGGGCGGGCCCAACTACACCATCGACGCCGCGTGCGCCTCCTCGCTGGCCGCCATGGACGCCGCCTGCAAGGAGCTGGTCAGCGGCGACAGCGACATGATGATCTGCGGCGGCGCCGACCTGCACAACGGCGTCAACGACTACCTGATGTTCACCTCGGCGCACGCGCTGTCCCCGACCGGGCGGTCGCGGCCCTTCGACAGCACCGGCGACGGCATCGCCCTCGGCGAGGGCGTGACCTGCGTCGTACTCAAGCGGCTGGCCGACGCCGAGCGCGACGGCGACCGGATCTACGGCGTGGTCAAGGGGCTCGGCGGGGCCAGCGACGGTCGCGCCCTCGGCCTGACCGCCCCCCGCCCGGACGGGCAGCGCCGGGCGCTGGACCGGGCGTACCGGCGCAGCGGCGTCTCCCCCCGCGACGTCGGCCTGGTGGAGGCGCACGGCACCGGCACCGTCGTCGGCGACCGCACCGAGCTGGAGACCCTGACCCGGATGTTCGTCGAGGCCGGCGCGGAGCCGGGCGCGTGCGCGCTCGGCTCGGTGAAGTCGCAGATCGGGCACACCAAGTGCGCCGCCGGCCTGGCCGGGGTGATCAAGGCAGCCCTGTCGCTGTACCACGGGGTCCGGCCGCCGACCCTGCACCTGACGCGGCCCAACCCGGCCTGGCACCCGCAGCAGAGCCCGTTCGCCTTCTACACCGAGGCCCGACCCTGGCCGGCCCCGGCCGACGAGCGGATCGCGGGAGTGAGCGCGTTCGGCTTCGGCGGCACCAACTTCCACGTCGTGCTCAGCGCGCACGCCGGCGCGCCGGAGCCCCGGCACGGCCGGCGGCTCTGGCCGGCGGAGCTGTTCTGCTTCCGGGGCGGCGACCGGGCGGCGGCCCACCAGTCGGTCCGGCAGCTGCTGGACGGCCTCGCCGCCGACGCGGGGCAGCACCGGCCGGGACGCCTCGCCGAGCTGGCCGCATCGGTGGCCGCGAAGGCCGCCGGACGGTCCGGCCCCACCCGGGTGGCGATCGTCGCCCGGGACCTCACCGAGCTGGAGACGCTGCTGCACCGGGCCCTGGCCGGCGAGCACGACCCGGCCCGGGGCCTGGTGCAGCCGGCCGAGGCCGAGCCGGTCGGGCCGGGCCAGGTCGCCTTCCTCTTCCCCGGGCAGGGCAGCCAGCGCCCCGGTGCCCTCGCGGAACTCTTCGTCGCCTTCCCGGAGCTGCGGCACTACCTCGAACTCGACCGCGACGCGGCCGAGCTGCTCTTCCCCGCCGCCGCCTTCGACCAGTCGTCGCGGCGCGAGCAGGAGGAGCGGGTCCGCGACACCCGGGTGGCCCAGCCCGTGCTCGGCATCGGCGGGCTCGCCGTCGACCACCTGCTGCGCCGACTCGGCGTACGGCCGGACATGACCGCCGGCCACAGCTACGGCGAGCTGGTCGGGCTCTGCGTGGCCGGCGCCTTCGACGCGCCGACGCTGCTGGAACTGAGCCGGGAACGGGCGGTGTCCATCCTGGGCGCCTGCGGCGAGGACCCCGGCACCATGGCGGCCGTCAACGCCTCCGCCGACGACGTCGCCCAGGTCCTCGCCAGCGCCGGGCTGACCAGCGAGGTCGTGCTGGCCAACCGCAACTCCCCGACGCAGGTGGTGGTCTCCGGCCCCACCGCGAAGGTCCGGTCGGCGGTGGTCGCGCTCAAGGAGGCCGGGCTGTCGGCCAAGGCCCTCTCGGTGGCCTGCGCCTTCCACAGCCCCGTGGTGGCCGGCGCGGTGGAGACGTTCGCCGAAGTGCTCGCCGCCCGCAGGATCGCCGAGCCGCGCATCCCGGTCTGGTCCAACCTGACCGCCGCGCGCTACTCCGGCGACGCCGACCAGGTGCGTCACCACCTCGCCGAGCAGATCGGGGCCCCGGTCCGGTTCGTCGAGCAGATCGAGGCGATGTACGCGGCCGGCGCCCGCCTGTTCGTCGAGGTCGGCCCCGGCCAGGTGCTCACCCGCCTGGTCAAGGCCGTGCTCGGCGATCGGCCGCACCGCGCCGTCGCCTGCGAGCGCGGGCCCGACGACGGGCTGCGCGGCTTCCTGATCTCGGTCGGGGAACTCGCCTGCGCCGGCGTGCCGGTTCGCCCCGACTGGCTCTTCCACGGCCGGGTCGCCGCCGACGCGCCCGCCACCGCACCGACCCGTCGTCCGATATGGACGGTCGACGGGCTGCTCGTCCGGGACCAGCACGGCAACTGTCTTCCCGGTGGCATGACCCCTCCCCGACGGATCAAGGAGTTGTCGATGACCCCAGCGAACGGTGCCGTCACCGGTACCCCCACCGGCACCGGCCCCGACGCCGGCGGCCAGGACATCCGCGGCGAACTGCTCAACGAGTACCTGCGCGCCACCCGGGACATGATCGCCTCCCAGCGCGACGTGATGCTCGCCTTCCTCGGCGACCCCGGCACCGGCGGCTCGGGCAGCGGCGGCCGGCTCGTCTGGCAGCCCGCCGAGGCGTACCGGGTCGACAGCCACCCGACCGCCGCGCTGCCGCAGGCGTCGGCGGCGGCACCCGCCGTCGCACCGCCGGCCGCGATCCCCGTGCCCGCCACCCCGCGGCCCCCGGCGCCCCTGCCCGCCGCGGCCCCCGTGCCGGCCGTGGCGCTGGCGGCCAACGGCGGGTCGGCGCTGGCCACGACCGTCGCGCCGGCGCGGCCGGTGGCCCCGGCCGTCGTCCCGGTCTCGCCCGCCGTCGGGCCCATCATCCCCGCTCCGGCGCCGGCCCCGGTACCGGCTGCGATGCCCGTGGCCACCGGGCCGAGCGTCGCCGACTTCCAGCACGCCATCCTCACCGTGATCAGCGAGCGCACCGGCTACCCCGTCGACCTCATCGAACTCGACCTCGACCTCGAAGCCGACCTCTCCATCGACTCCATCAAGCGCGCCGAGGTCGG